>JAACJX010000286.1 GCA_014237545.1 Ardenticatenia bacterium
ACCTTGCGCAAATTTTCGCCCATTGATTTAGGCAGACGAACCGCCATCCCGAAATCGACAAAGACGAGCTGGAACTGCCGCGAGGGCGATACGCCGGCCGTCTCGANACCGGTCACCGGATCANCGCCTCGTGGTAGCGGTCGCACGAACAGATTGCCGGGATGAGGATCGGCGTGGAAGAACTCGGCGATGAACACCTGCGTGAAATACGCTTCCAGCAGCATCTCGGCCACTTCCGCCCGCTCGATTCCCGCCTCGGTCAGCGCGTCGGTGTCGCCGATCTTCAGACCATCCACGTATTCGAGCACGACGACGCGTTGGGTGGAGTGCTCGCGATAGACCTTGGGGATGTAGATGCGCGGGTTGTCGGCGTGGATGCGGGCGAAATGCTCGGCATTGTCCGCTTCGGAGTTGTAGTTTAGCTCTTCCCACAGCGTGCGGGCGAACTCTTCCATAAGGGCAGGGACGTTGGCCCGCTTGCGGATCGGCTTGTAGCGCATCAGCCAGCGAGCGACGACGCGCAAGGCNGCNAGGTCGGTGCGCACCATGTCCTCGATGCGCGGCCGCTGGATCTTGATGACTACTTCCTCGCCCGGTCCCGGCGCGCCGCGAGACGGNCGCAGCCGCGCGCGGTAGACCTGACCCAGNGAAGCGGCCGCCAGCGGTTGCGGCTCGATGTACTCAAAGCGCCGGGAGATATCGCCNAACTGCTCNCGCAGCAAGCCCATGACCTGCTCGGTGTCGGCCGGGGGAACTTCNTCCTGCAACCCCTTGAGCTCCTCGGTCACTTCAATGGGCAGCACGTCGACGCGCGAGCTCAGGAACTGGCCGAGCTTGATCATCACCCCGCCCATATCGACNGCCAGNACGCGAAANTCTCGNGCCATCTCNCGATAGCGTCCCGAACGNGTNGCCAGCGCGCGCTGGCCGGCCACGGGCATCCGGCGCACGACGAGGTCCCACCAGACCACGTGGGCGATCAGGCCGGAGAAGAATTGGAGAATTCGCCGGTAGCGAGATTGGTCAATGCTGGTTTGGCTATCCATGGTTTGCCGAGCGCTCCGCCGCGGAAGCCACCGACNCCCCACGTCACGGATGTTCGCGTTTATCTGTTCGTGAAAATCATTGTACCAAATTCAGGCCNAACAATCCGCATCCTGGTGGGAATGTTACTTNATTCTCAAGGTCNTTNCACTCTGNGAGAGGTCNTCCATGNNGCNNTAGAGCCCTGAGACTTGCAGAANCAACCCNGCCATTTAAAACAAAAATCCGCATACGCNTACNCGTATGCGGATTGTGCCCCATAGGGGACTCGAACCCCTGTTTCGGCCTTGAGAGGGCCGCGTCCTGGGCCGCTAGACGAATGGGGCTAGCGACGGTGAATTCTAGCAAAGTCGGCGCNGAGTGTCAAACGGCCGCCGGCGGGTCNATGGTNTGNNCCACCTCTCACGANGGGANANTAGCAAAGACATGTTCCATCGGNATCCTGCCTGCATCCCGTCTCTTAATTGCCGAGAGGAATGATCAAAACCTTATCCACGCGGTTGCCGTCCATGTCGACGATCTCAAAACGGAAGTGGTTCCATTCCACCGTGTCGCCAGCGCGCGGCAGGCGGCCGATCTGAAGGACGACGAAGCCACCCAGGGTCTGGTAATCCTCTTCGTCGGGCAACAAGTCAACGTCGAGCAGTTCTTTGAGGTCTTCCACATCAAGATAGCCCTCTACAAGCAGAGAGCCATCCTCGCGACGCACAACCGGCGGCTCGGCGATCTCTTCCAGGGTGGGNATGTCGCCGACAATAGCCTCCATCATGTCAATCAGNGTGACCATCCCCTCGATGCCNCCGAACTCATCGACCAGCAGAGCGCCCTGGTTTCCGGTCTGTTTGAACCGCTCCAGCGCCCGCAGGGCGGGCATCGTCTCCGGCAGAAAGACNGGTGTTTGCATGACGGCGCGGAGGTCAAACGGTTCGTTCGACCAACTACTGGAGAGCAANTCCTTCGCCTGCACCATGCCGAGCACCCGGTCGAGCGAGCCATCGCAGACCGGGAAGCGGGAGTGATGTGTCTGGCTAACCGTCTCGCGTATGTCTTCTTCCGAATCATTGATGTCGAGCCAGACGATCTCGGTGCGCGGGGTCATGATGGAGCGCAACTGCCGGTCGCCGAACCGAAANATACTCTCAACCATGTCCCGTTCCGCTTCCTCGAACACGCCGGCAAGCGCGCCCTGTTCGACGAGAACCTTGATCTCTTCTTCGGTCACGGTCGCCTCGCTGACGGTGTCGCGAATACCCAGCACGCGGAGAAAGAACGCCGTGGCCAGCGTCAGGAGCCTGACCAGCGGCCGGGCGATACGGGACAGGATGCTCATCGGCCGGGCCACCATGGACGCGNTCCGCTCCGGATCGCGCAGGGCCAGCCTCTTGGGGACCAGCTCGCCCAGCACGACGCTGAAGAAGGTAATCGTGCCAACGACGATGGCCAGGGAAAGAGAACNGGCGTAGGGGCCAATGACCGGCAGCGGCGCGATGAGTTGATTTAATTCATCGGTCAAAGACGCGCCGCCGAATGCACCCGCGAGGATGCCAATGAGCGTAATGCCCACCTGGACGGTGGAGAGCAACGCGGTCGGCTCCTGAGCCATGTTGAGGGCGATCGCCGCNCCTTTGTTGCCGCTGTCCACAAGCATTTGCAGGCGCTCGCGGCGCGAGGAGACAATAGCCAGCTCCGCCAGCGCGAACACGCCATTGAGCAATATCAACAGGATGAGAATGCTTATTTCCAATAATAAACGAGATTCCATACTTGATCTGAATATCTTATTTTGAGAGCGTGGTGTTTAGTATCACGCGACCTATACAGTCCACAAGCTGCCATAGATACACGATACGCGACGCGTTGTTCTTATTTATTGATCGTGAATGCCATTCATCAATTCCGGACTTCACCGTAGAGTATAAACGATTGGCGCAATTTTTAGCGAATNCTGCGCGTCGNACAGGACAACCGGCANAGGAATGGATCATNCGCGGCCGAACTTAGGCTGACCCANTCGGGCCAATGTAATAGAATTGGGGGTATGGATTTACTAGCGAGATTGAACCCGGCCCAGCGCGAGGCCGTCAGCGCCCCGCCCGGCGCCATCCTGGTCGTCGCCGGCCCCGGCAGCGGCAAGACCCGCGTCCTCACCCAC
>JAACJX010000414.1 GCA_014237545.1 Ardenticatenia bacterium
CGGAAGTTGTGAATCCAGTTGTTGAAATAGTGCTAGAATATTCATCTTGAGTGGCTATGTCGTGACGTATTTTTTCCTGGTTAGTTAAAACACGTATATTACATAGCCACTCTTTTTGCGCTATTTTTGGCGAAGGTATTAGAAGAAGAAACTCGGTTTCTGGTTGTTTACAAGTCTATTTTTTTACATCCCCTAACTACCCACCAAAAAGTTTTGTTGTATAATCCCGCATCACATCGCCTCAACAGGCAATGACGAGGTGCGGAATGGCCAAAGACAAATTCACCAACGGCTACGCGCTCATCATCGGCGTCAGCGACAACCTGATCCCGTCCTATGCCTTGCCGACCGTGGCCCGCGACGCGGCCGCGCTCCAGAAGGTGCTCATCCATCCCCGGCGTTGCGCCTATGAGCCCGACAACGTGCGCTTGCTGACCGGCGCGGAAGCCACCGGCGACGGCATTCGGGCCGGGCTATCGTGGCTCAAGGCCAAGATCGCCGCCGACCGCAGCGACAACGCCACGGCTGTCCTCTTCTACTCCGGCCACGGCGTGCAGAACGAAGAGGACAACAGCTACTATCTGCTGCCCTACGATCTGAAACGGCCGATCATCGATTCGCTGCTGCGAGCGTCGGACATGGCGGCTGAGATCGAGATGGTGCGGCCACGGCGGCTGCTGGTTATCCTCGACTGCTGCCACGCCGGCGGCATGGGCATCAAGGGCGACAACCCGGTCGCCAACGAAGGGTTATCCAACGTGGCCGCGCCGGCCGAGGCGCGCAGCGTCGTGGCCCTGATGCAGGGGCAGGGGCGGGCGGTGCTCAGCTCGTCCACCGCGACCGAGAGTTCCTACGTCCGCTCCGACCGCAAGATGAGCATCTTCACCTACCACCTGGTGGAAGCGCTGACCGGCCACGCCCAGCCCGACGGCTCGGCCGAGGTGCTGGTCAGCGACCTGATGGGCTACGTCAGCCGCGCCGTGCCGCGCAGCGCGCGCGAGGAGTACAGCGTGTCGCAGACGCCGGTCTACCAGATGAGCGGCGAGAACTTCCCCGTGGCGCTGGTGTTGGGCGGCGAGGGCGTGACCAAGGGCCAGCCGCTGCCCGACCCGCTGCGGCCGCCGCCGGCGACCGGCCCGGTCATCAACACCGGCGGCGGGGCATACGTCGGCGGCAGTGTGACGGCCGGGGGCGACGTCAACCTGGGCATGACCACTATCGGCGGCGACCAGATCAAGGGTAGCAAGTACGAGATGTCGGGCGACTTCCGCGGTGCGGTGCTCAATATCGAGTCGCACCTTTCGAACGTGACCCAATCCATTATGGCCGCGCCGGCCGGCGACGCCGTCGCGCGCGCCGACCTGAACGGGCTGGTCGCTGGGCTGCAAGCGGAGATCGAGGCGCTGCCAGCCGGTCGGGCGGCCGAGGCCGAGGCGCTGGCGTCGCGCCTGGCCCGGCTGACGAACGCGCTGGCCGACGGCGACGCGGACCTGGTCGACATCGGCGGCGCGGCGCTGGAGCGGGCAGCCGCCTCTCTGGGTGACGCCCGCCCGGCCATCCCAGCCGTCGCCCGCCAGATCACGGCTGCGATTCGGGGCATATTGGGTGGATAAGAGAAGAAATCCACAGATTTCACAGATTGCACAGATTGCACAGATAAAGAGGAATCAGTGAATCATGGGGCGGCATGGATTTTCGCTTCGGGTTGGAAACCCACAGCTATGACGGGATGTGCGTTAAAACGCACTAGAAGCAGCCGTGGCTCGGAGTGCGTTTAAACGCACTTCAATGCTAGCGGTGGGTTTCCAACCCACTGCTAGCCGGCATTTTTAATACGGTGAATGTTAAATTGTGTCTGTTATTGTCGACTGAAATTTCAAACGCGCAGTAAATAATGAATCTGTGAAATCTGTGCAATCTGTGGATTCTCCCCTCTGGAGGTTATTATGAACGAGGCTAGCCGGCAATTTATGGCGGACATTCAGGGCAAACTGACCCAGTACTTCAGCGGCGAGGAGATAGAGACCCTGGCCTTCGTGCTCGGCGTCGACTACGACTCACTGCGCGGCGGCACCAAGCCGACCAAGGTCAATTCGCTGCTCACCTTCCTGGCCCGCAACGGCCGCCTCGAGGAGCTATTGCGCGAGACGCGGCGGCAGCGGGCCAACGTCACCTGGCCCGACGTGCCGGCCGATTTTGAGCTGCCCCAGGGCGCGGGCGGCAGCGAGACCGACGGCGCGACCATCTACCATATCGGCAGCCTCAACACCGGCGGCGGCGCGTTCGTCGGCGGCAACGTCAGCGCCACGGGCGACGTCAACGCCGGGGCCAAGAACGTGGCTGGCGATGAGATCAAGGGCAGCAAGTACGTTCTGTCCGGCGACTTTCGCGGGGCGATGCTCAACATCGAGTCCCGCCTTGACATCGTGACGCAGACCATCGGCGCGCTGCCCACCGCCCGGCCTGATCAGAAGGAGCAGCTAGCCCAACTCGTCGCCGAACTGAAGCGGGTGCTTGGCCTGATCGCCCCGCAGCAAGTCCCCGAGGCCGAGACCCTGGTGCGGCGGGTCGTCGACCTGGCCGAAGAAGCCACGGCCGCCAACCCCGACCGCGAGGCGATTGACGGGTTGGGGGAGATCGTCAGGCGCGCCGCCGCCAAGCTGGCTCCGACCGTGCCGACGGTGATGACGCTGGTGGCCTCGATCATCGAACTGGTCGCGGCCATCGTCGGTTAGCGGCGGCCGTGACCGCCGGAACTGACCCATCGCCGCCCTCTTTGGTCGCCCGGCTGACCGTCCTGACGGCCAACCTGCAGAATCCCTACGCCCGATTGGGTCGCGTCGATATCCGCGCCTTGACTGACCGGCTGGAGCGGTTCGCCCTTATGGCGGAGGCGGAGAAGGCCGAAATATTGCTGTGCCAGGAGGTCGGCCGCGGACGGGAATTTCGTGTAGACGAATGGCTGGCGGCGCGGCTGGCCATGGCCGCCGTCTACCAGCGGGCCAACGGCGACGCGGAACGGTTCGGCCGCGAGGAGGGGCTGGCGATCCTGAGCCGCTACCCGCTGACCGTGCCGGTGAGCTGCCTGCTGGGCGGCGGGCTGTGGCGACGTCTGGCGCTGGGGGCGGTGGTGGCGTCGCCGCTGGGGGAGGTGGCCGTCTACACGGCGCACTTGAGCCTGCGTCCGTGGCGCAATCGGCGGCAGCCGGCGCGGCTGCGGGCGTGGGTGGCGGACACGGCGGGGGAGCGGCCGGCCCTCATCGGCGGCGACTTCAACGCGCACGAGACCGCGCCGCAGATGGCCGCCTTGCGCGAGGGGTGGGTCGATGCCTTTCGCGCCATCCACCCGACCGGCGACGGCACGACGCATGAGCTCCGGCTGTTCGGCCGCGTCGTCTCGCGGCGGCGGTTGGACTACTTGTTCCTAACCCAACAACACCCGAGAATTCGCGTAGTCAACTCTTATCTATCCCGGCCTGATATATCGTTCTCGGATCACCGGGCGGTTGTGGGGGTGTTTGGTGGGATGTATGTTGGAAAATGAATCGCAGGTCGTGTACGCTTGTTATTGTGGCCATCGCCCGCAAGCTGCTCATCACGGTCTGGCACGTTCTGGCGAACGGCGAGGTCGACCGCTTCGCCACCGACGAGCAGGTCGCTTGCTCCTTCTTCGCCCTGGCCTTTAAGCTGCAAGTGAAGAATCTGCCTGACGGGATGAGCGCATTGCAGTTCACGCGGCATCATCTGGACAGGCTAGGNATNGGNCAGGAACTNNCCCACATNCANTGGGGNAGTAAGACGTTCAANCTGCCTCCGTCGAGGTTNGCTAGCTGACATTTGACTGGTTGTTAATGTGCTGGTGACAATTGAATTAGCGGATACTCTGCAATAGAGCTTGAATGCTTGGCTGTTGTATATTCCTGCGGATTAGCCCGAATGAAGCACATTCCATGACATGGAGCGANGATGATGCGACAAGGACCCTGCATAGCCATAGCCTAATCAACACACCTCTCGCGATACGAATCCATCAGATCCTTGCCTACGCCGGTCGTGAGATCAAGGAAGTATAGACGGTTGACAGCCCGTGTGGAAAAGACGAGTTGGTTTCCGTCGGGACTCCAGTCTAGAGACAGGAACTCGACCCCTAGTTGCAGTGGATCACTCATACAGGTACCGTCTGCGCTGGCAATTATAATGCCGTCGTCTTCTACTTGAGAATTCATTCCACCATCAAGAAACGCGAGCACCGTCCCGCTTGGCGACCAAACGGTTTCTCTCCTGACNAGAGGACTCAATGCTCCTAGCTCAGTGCCATTAGCAATACTCAAGATTTGGGTTTTCGTACCCGTGTTGTCTGATACTACCAATTTGCCATCAACGGAAGCGTCTAGCCTATGAGCTGATTCAGCAAAGCAAGAAATGGTCGAGCCAAGTATACGCCTCGTGCCGGTGGTCAGGTTGTATTCATAAATCGGGATCTCTTCCTTACAAGATGAATCAAATCCGAGCACAATAACGGTCTCGAAATCCGCGGTCCAGGTGGCATAACCTCCAAATCCCAGATCATGAATGATCTGGCCGGTAGCCGCATCAGCCACNACGACCCCGCCTTGATGGGGTATCGACTCTGTGGGGGCGACAAAGATAAGCGATTGCCCATCTGGGGACCACTCTGGGCCAAGCATATAAGGCCCACCTGCATCGTATATGCTCCGCGCTGTGCCCGTTTGAAGATCGATTATCAGTACGATGCCGCTATTTCCCTCCGTGTACCCACGCGCAGCGACAAAACGACCGTCGGATGACCAGGCCAGTTCTGCGAATGAGGTTGAGGAGATATACTCAACATCGAGCAGGCTGACGCCCTCTATATCATTCAGCTGCCCATCTTGACGACCACAACTAACTGCACAGCTAATGAACAATAGGGTTAAGAAGTAGACGTATGTAAGAAGCGGCATTTTCATGGAACCTACCTATCGAGGAGAGTGGAATATGCCGATAAGTAATCCACGTTTAGAGAGCGAATCATATCTCCAAGTCCTGCCACATACACTCTCCCTATTTCTTGTCCCCACGGTAGATTGGGTTCGAGCAATGTATCATATTTAACACCTACGCGTGGATCGCTTAGAAACCCCTTCCTTGCTTCTAGTAAATCAGCATAAGAATTCGCGTCGTACGGGGCGCGAGAATGTCCCTCAAATCTTCCCATTGCTCCATTGGTAAGCGGGCTCTGGTTTATACCCATTGCCTCGCGTATCCGAAATTCGACCTGATAGGCCAGCACTTCACCGTGGATTGACCATGCTTGCCAAGTTCCCTGGGATACATGCTCCAACTCATGACCGAGAAGGGCAATCACATTTGGTTCAAAGTCCAAGACCGCATTCATGTCAATCGAGATAGTGGCTGTATCGGCACTTAATTGCCGAGTAAACATGCTTAAGCCTGATACGTAGAATGCGTTTATGCGGAGCATCTTGCCGGGATCATTAAACCACTGCCAGAAAAACTCTGCCAAGCGCGCCCCCTCCAGACCGCCTTCCAAACCCAAAATCCTTATCGCCTCCATCATCCACTCATCACAATTACCGGAGTAGTTTCCGTTACTATCAGCCACTGAACACACGGCATCATGCCCACTAGGGTCAACATACTTGACAGGATTGTTATATCCGTACGCATATCGATTATAACTCTGCGGGTTAGCAGGCTCCGGCACAATCGTATCCGCGCTGATAAACCGCCCCACCTCCGGCAGATAGTAGCGGGCGTTCATGTAGATCAGCCCCAAATCGTTCGTCGCCGAGTTGTTCATTCGGTGGCCGGTGAAGCCGCGGTCGCTGATGCCCGGATTGACCGAGGCCGGCGGCCGGAACCGATATGCC
>JAACJX010000270.1 GCA_014237545.1 Ardenticatenia bacterium
AGATAGCCCGCGCGCCGCGGGTATTCAGTTGGCAACCAACCCGATTCAGTATAATCCCGGCCCATCCGTTGTCAACGGGCGCTCATATTAATTTGGAATGACGAATTACGAATGACGAATGACGAATTANGGAGCCAAGCCCTACCCGCCCCCTTTCNCCCCTTCTCCCCTNCTCCCNTGCTCCCTTGCCCNNGCCCCTGCCACTTGCCACTTGCCACTGGCCACCCCTTTGTGGCATAATGCGAAGCGTTATGATGCACACCCCGTTCGTCTTCGTCAGCGATTGTCTGGAAGCCCAGCCCGCGCCGCGCACGCGCAGGAGGGTTGTCCACGGCCGCTAACTGAACGACGGCGGAAGACACTCACCAGCGACGAAGCGCGGCCCACCAGCCGCGCTTTTTTTGTTGCTTGCGCCGGTTTCCTGGCCGGCGACTCAACCCAACNGNCGCCGGACAGGAACCCGGCGCCATAGGAGAAACGATGACCAACCAACCGATCACCCGCTATCAGCTCTTCACCGCCCTCGGCCGTTCCGGCGCGGCGGCCGACGTCGACACGCTCATGGGCCACCTCCACGCCCGCGTCGACTTCACCACGACCCGGTTGGTTGACTACGCCCTGAGCCTGGTGGCGACCGAAGAAGGCCTCGGCCGCCTCCGCCACTACCTGTTCCACGGCGCGCCGATCCAGCGCAACTACGCCGCGCTCTACTTCAAGCGCCGCGACGAGATGGCGCTGCTCCACGAGGCCGTAGCCCAGGGCAAGATCGACGAGATCCAGGCCTACTCGCGGTAGATGGGGCGGGCGCGAGCCGGCGAGCCGCCAAAAGTCGCCCGCCGCGCCCGTCCCATGCTACCATTGCGCNCANAGTNCCGGCTCGCCCTGATTAGGCTGGATAAGGAAGGCATCGATGCAAGATNCGCGCCAAAACGTCATCACCCACAACCGCGACGCGTGGGACAAGCTGGCCCGCGAGGCCAACGAGTGGACCGTGCCCGTTTCCCCGGCCGANATCGACGCCGCCCGGCGGGGCGACTGGCGCATCTACCTGACCCAGGAGAAGCCCGCCCCGCGCCACTGGTTCCCGGCCGACCTGCGCGGGCTCGACGTGCTNTGCCTGGCGTCCGGCGGCGGCCAGCANGGNCCGATCCTNGCCGCNGCCGGGGCCANCGTCACCGTCTTCGACAACTCGGCCGAGCAGCTGCGCCGCGACCGGTTCGTGGCCGAGCGCGACGGGCTGCCCATCCGCACCGTCCAGGGTGACATGCGCGACCTGAGCGCCTTCGCCGACGCGTCGTTCGACCTCATCTTCCACCCGGTGTCGAACATCTTCGTGCCCGAGGTGCGGCCGGTGTGGCGCGAGTGCTACCGCGTGCTGCGCCCCGGCGGCATCCTCATGATGGGCACGGTCAACCCGATCGAATACATCTTCGACCGCGAGGTGCTCGACAATGAGGGGAAACTAGTGGTTCGCTTCCCGCTGCCCTTCTCCGAGGCGACCGACCTGACCCCCGAGGAGCGGGCGCGCGCCTTCGGCGAGGACTCGCCGGTGGAGTTCAGCCACACGCTGGAAGACCAGATCGGCGGCCAGCTCGACGCCGGTTTCGTCATCACCGGCTTCTTCGAGGCCCGCCGGCCCGACCAGCCCACGGCCCATTACTTCCCCAGCTACATCGCCACGCGGGCGGTGAAACCGGGCTAACAGCAGTGACTAGGGTAGAAAACGAAAACTCTCCGTCACCAGATGGATCAACGTCCCCATCGCCCCGGTGAGCTCAAATTGCGCCGGGTCATACGGCATGAACGTGAGCCGGTAACGCCGCTCGCCATGATCAAATAACANCACGCGTCCCGGGTATTCGCCGGGCACATTGTCCACCATTTTCGCCGTGATGTTATCGTCACCCAATGTGAACACATGAATTGCGACCGGCAAATCTTCCGGCGGAGTCACCTCATTAAATAACCTGTCGGTCAACTCATAAGCAGACCGATTTCCGGTGGCGCTGACTTCGATGGTCAAACGGGGATGATCCCCGTCTACGACCGATCCGCCGTGAAAGGTGGCGCGCTCCTGGTCGCCCGCTTCGTAAGCGTAGCTGGACGGCACAAGCAGACAAAAGCCAAGCGCTTCGCTGATAATCAACTGTTCGTCCGGCCGGGGTTGCATGCAATCTTCAGTGGCGGCCATCGTCTCGCTGACCGGGATGAAGGTCAGGCTGTTCAATAGCACATCGGCAAACTCGGTCAGTTGCCGGGCGTAATCGGTGCCCGCAAAATCGTCAGGCAGAAAGTTGAACTTGTAGAGCATGCCACCATGCTCAAAAATTACTGCGCGGGTAAAAGCCTGGCCGGGCAGATTTGTCAGCATAAATGCCGGTTGGCCGGCCACTTCGATTTCGGCGAGCTCNACGTCGAACTCGGCCAGCTGATCAGCGATCGCNTGCGCCACTTGCGCGGGATCTTGACCGGCCGCATCCTCTGTTGACAAAAAAACGAACGGGGCCTGGCTTAGAATGCTTTCGGCGAATATGTGGATGGTGGATGTTGGCTCGCTGCCATATACGGTTCGCAGCGCCGTATGGGTATCGGGATACAAGAGACAATAGCCNCCCAGGCGATTGACAAGTACTCTGGTATCGGCCGTAGGTTTCGGACACGCCTCCGGGACGGCGATCGCGCCGGCGGGTGATGGCATTGACTCAGTCGGCGACACCGCAGCCTGTTCGGGCAAGGATGCCGTTGGTGGCGGCACGAGTGTGGCCGTGGGCGTCGGNGCGATTCTCGTTTCAACTGTNGGGATGGATGTGGGCGGGATGCTTGTCGGTGTTGATTCGTACGGCGCCAGGGCTGGGCTCGTCGATTGAACCGGCTCCCCTTCACCTTGTTGCGNGGGTGTGGTATGAATNTCAGGTTGGCAAGCGACTAAGGAGAGAACGACTGACAGAAACGCGCTGGTCAAGAGGAGTAGGCGCTTCATTTTTGCTCCCGTCCCCGGTATGGCGGCCGAGGCACGACAACGCGCCTAAGAAATGGGTAGGGGCGTGGCGAGACCATTGACGCCACGTACCCCGAACATCAACAATGGGAAGGCGCGCTTGCCATCATTATACTACCGAACGTGCGCTTTTTAGCCCCGCGCATGGCGCAGTGTCACCCCCAGAATGTAGATCCCGGCCAGCACGCTGCCGCGCACCGTGCCGCTGACCTTGGAGCGGCCGCCGCGCCGGGTAGCCCAGCCGACCGGCGCCTCGACCACCCGCGCCCCGCGCCGCGCCGCCTTGACCGTCATCTCCGTCGGCCAGCCGTAGGTCATCTCGCGCATGGCCAACTCGCGCAGCAGCCCGGCGCGGATGGCCCGGTATGGCCCGAGGTCGGTCACGGCGATCCCGTAGAGCCGCCGCATCAGCGCCGCCGTCAGCGCGTTGCCGAACCGCTGGTGGGGCGCCAGCGCCCCGGCCGCCGCCCCGCCCAGCACCCGCGACCCCAGCACCAGGTCGGCCGCGCCCCGCTCCAGCGGCCCCAGCAACCGCGGCAGCTCCTCCGGCCGGGCGCTGCCGTCACCGTCCATGTAGACCAGCGCGTCCGCCCCCGCGGCCAGCGCCCGGGCCGA
>JAACJX010000618.1 GCA_014237545.1 Ardenticatenia bacterium
AAATGGCCAACCCGATAACCACTAAAACGATTACTGTGGCCAGCCCGCCCATCATGAGTGTTCGCCAGCCGAAATCTCGCGTCCGTGCCGGGATTAGCAAGATCGCCAGCCCGACCACGACTATCGCGCCGGTGATATAGGCCACGCGCTTCATCGCGTCGGCCACATTCTTGACATCGATCATGTGGCTGACTTCACCCTCATTGTATAGGGGTGAATCGGTGCCCGGCAGGCGCAGGTCTTCCAGCATGAAGATGACCTCGTCGGCCGGCTCGGGACGCTGCAGATATTCGAGCGTCCCTCTGGCCAACTCCAACCGTTGCTCCGGGGTGAAGCCGTAGATATCCGGGGGAATACGCTGGTACTCGAACGCCGGATAATCCCAGGCGATGATGGCCCGTATCGTCCCCATGCCCAGAAAGAAGGGCATGGCCAAGATAACCAGCCAGCGAATAAGTGTCAATAACGTTTTGTTTTCCAATGAACTACCTCGACTGAAAAATCTGCCACTATTCCAGCGTCCCCAACCCGGATGAGCCAGCCGCAAGAAGATAACGGATGACGATCGAATCACTGATAAACTCGATCGGCGCGCGGTCGTCGGTCATCACCGGCCCACCCGCCGACAAGGGGGCGATATTCGCCGCGGCCGTCACCAGCGCGTCCCGCAACAATTGAGGTGTTGCGATATCCAGCGCCGCCAGGTTTGCGCGCAGGTTGCCGATTGTCGTCGGCTGTTTTGTCGCCACCAGGATTGTATTCAATGTGCCCGGCACGTCGATAGCATGGACGGTAGGAAATACCGCCAGCAAGGTCGAACCGACGGCATCTATCAACCGCCGATCGCCGGGCACGCGGCCGACGTTGATCGCCAGCACCCCGTCATCGTCCAGGCGATCACTGGCTTGCTGGAAAAACTCGCGGGTCGTCAGGTGCCAGGGAATGTAGGGAACCTTGTAGGCGTCGACCGTGATGATGTCATAGGGCCCGGACAATCGGGACAATTCGTATCGACCGTCGCCAATAATGGGCCGAATGTTTGATTCGTCGAGTGCAAAGTAGTCACGGCCGACCGCGACGATGGCCGGGTCCAGCTCAATACCGTCTATCTGGATGGGGCCAAACACGTTGGTGAACTGCTTGGGAATCGTCCCCGCCGCCAGACCGACGACAGCCATTCTTTCAGGAGGGGTCCGCTCGGCATTAAAAAACGGCGCGGCGAGCATGACACTCCAGACGGATATCTCCGGGACGCGGCCGCCGTCACAATAAAAAGAGTGGAATGCTTGTCCCTCATTGAGCAACAGGAAATTGCAATCACCACGACGAATGACCTGAATGTAGTTATAGGCCGANTCGGTCTCGTATATTTGACCGGCATAGGTCTTGATGCCCCCACGGAGCCAAAGAGCCAGCGCCGGCAACAGCAAAACCGGCAGCAGCAGCGCGCCGACCCGCAACGCGCGGTTGCCGGTGGAAGCCCACAATCCGACCAGCCCCACCCCCAGCAGCACAGCCCCGAAAATGACGGCCGCCAGGCGCGACCCGGCCAGCGGGATAACAACCAGGACAGGCAAGTAAGTGCCGAGCAGGCTACCCAGGGTCGAGATGGCATAGACGCGCCCGCTGATTCGGCCCGCCTCATTGACATCCCGCACGGCGAGGCGAATGGCAAACGGCGAGAGGCAGCCCAGAAGAGTGACCGGCACGACCAGGGCCAGGATCACCAACAGTAGCGAGCCGGCGACTGCGTTGACGTTCATCATCGCCAGGGCCGAGGCCGCGTCGCGCAGGATGGCGCTGGTAAGAAGGAGAAAGAATATGGCCAAAAATCCGGCCGCGATGACAAGGCCATAGAAGACGTGCTCCCTTGGGAAACGGTCAGCGATTCGCCCGCCGATAAAGTAGCCGGCGGTGAGCGAAAGGAGCACCAGGCCAATCACATTGGCCCAGACAATATTGGACGTCCCATAGACGGTTTGCAGCAACCGGCTGGCGGTGAACTCTATCGCCAGGGTACTCATGCCGGCCACAAAAACGGTCAGTAACAAATAACGGCGGCCGGCCACAGGTTCAGGTGCCATAAATCTATAGTGATACGCAAGCGC
>JAACJX010000049.1 GCA_014237545.1 Ardenticatenia bacterium
CGCCCGTGGACCAATTGAGCAAGGGAGTTAGCGCCATGCTCGACAGGATCCTTCTGGTCATCGCCCTCAGCGCCGCGCTGGCTGCCGGCTTCTACATCATGCGCTACTGGCACGTGCGACGGATGCGGCCGGTTCATGCCGGCCTGATGTCGCCCACCCTGCTCTATTTTCGCGGCGACCATTGCGCCGTCTGCCCCACGCAGGAGCGTCTCATCGACCAGTTGCGGGCAACGTGGGAAGGCGACCTGCGCGTGGAGCGCATTGACGCCGAGCGCGATCCGGAAATGGCCGCGCGGTACAATGTCTTCTCCCTTCCCACGACCATCTGGCTCGATGGCCAGGGCCGCGTCCGGCAGGTAAATTTCGGGCTGGCCGACGCCGCCAAGCTGGGAAGGCAGGCATCCGAGTTGGTCTCCCGACCAGGAGCGGCGCCTGAACGGCTTTCCGGCGGCCGGGCATCGGCCGTCGGCGGTCTGCAAACAAATCTTGTTGATGAGAGAANTATATGAGTATCCAAGCCCTGATCGACCCGGCCGCCCTGGCCGACGTGACCCTCTCGCACGAGGAAATCCGGCGCTACAGCCGTCACCTGATCATGCCCGAGGTTGGGATGAGCGGGCAGAAGAAGTTGAAGGCGGCCAGCGTTCTGCTGATCGGTGCGGGCGGCCTCGGCTCGCCGCTGGCCATGTATCTGGCCGCGGCTGGCGTCGGCCGCATCGGCCTGGTCGACTATGACACCGTGGACTTCTCCAACCTGCACCGCCAGATCATCCACGGCACCAAAGATGTCGGCCGTCTGAAGCTGGAGAGCGCCAAGGAGCGTATCCTCGACATCAACCCCCACGTGCAGGTTGACACCTACGAAGTGCCCCTGACGTCGGCCAACGCGCTGGAGCTGTTCGCGCCNTATGACATTATCATCGACGGCACCGACAACTTCCCGACGCGCTACCTGACCAATGATGCCTGCGTGCTGCTGGGCAAGCCCAACGTCTATGGCAGCATCTTCCGCTTCGAGGGCCAGGCGTCGGTTTTCTATGCGAAGGAAGGCCCGTGCTATCGCTGCCTCTTCCCCGAACCGCCGCCGCCTGGCCTNGTGCCGAGCTGCGCCGAGGGCGGCGTGCTGGGCGTGCTGCCGGGGACCATTGGCGCGATCCAGGCCACCGAGGCGATCAAGCTCATCCTGGGCGTCGGCGAGCCGCTTATCGGCCGCCTGTTGCTCTACGACGCGACGACGATGAGCTTCGATGAGGTGCGGCTGCGCAAAAACCCCAACTGCCCCATCTGCGGCGAGCACCCGACGATCACCGAGTTGATCGACTACGAGCAGTTCTGCGGCATGCCCGCCCACGACCACAGCGAATTCGCCACTGACGCCGTCGGCGTGCCGGCCATTACCCCCGTGGAGCTAAAGCGCCGCCTGGAAGCGGGCGATGATCTGTTCATCCTCGACGTGCGCGAGCCACACGAGTGGGAGATCAGCAACCTGGCCGATCTGGGCGCGGTGCTCATCCCCAAAGGTCAAATCCTGGAGCATCTGGGCGAGCTGGACACGGCGCGCGAGATGGTCGTTCAATGCAAGACGGGCGGCCGCAGCGCCGACGTCATCCTGGAACTGCAACGCCACGGCTACAAGAAGCTGCTCAACCTCGAAGGCGGCATCAATCGTTGGGCGCGGGAAGTCGATTCCAGCCTGCCGATTTATTAATGATGCCAGGTTAAAAGATAAGCCCCGAACCGGCCCGACCGTTCGGGGCTTTTTATTGTGTGGCCGTCACCACCGGCCAGTTCCCGCATGCGCTATAATAAGGCTCATGAAATACGGATTCGTTCTTCCAAATGGCGACGCCCGCGCCGCGGCCGAGATGGCCCGCGCGGCCGAAGTAGCCGGCTGGGACGGCTTCTTCGTCTGGGAACCGGTATGGGGGATCGATGCCTGGGTGGCATTGACGGCGGCAGCGATGGTGACTGAGCGCATCCGGCTGGGTACGATGATCACGCCAATATCGCGCATGCGACCGTGGAAACTGGCCAGCGAGACGGCAACGCTCGACAACCTCTCCGACGGCCGGGTTATCCTGTCCGTCGGTCTGGGCGCGCTCGACAGCGGCTTTGCCGAGTTCGGCGAGGNGACCGACCGNAAGACCCGCGCCGANNTNATGGACGANGGGNTNGNNATCCTGACCGGNNTATGGCGCGGCCAGCCATTTTCTTATGAGGGNACTCACTACAAANTCAAGCCGACTGAATTCATACTACCTCCCCCACCTGTTCAGCAACCGCGCATTCCCATTTGGGTCGTGGGCGCGTGGAACCGGCCGAAATCGATGGCCCGCGTCCTGAAGTATGACGGCATCCTGCCCAATACGATGACGCCGGAAGGAGAGCACCGACCACTGACCGCGGACGACGTAAAAGACATCAAAGCATTCATCGCAGCCCGCCGGACCGAAACGACCCCATTTGACATCGTCGTGGAAGGCGCGACCCCGGGTGACAATGCGGACGAAGCCTCTAAGATTGTGCGTGGCTGGGCCGAGGCCGGCGCCACGTGGTGGATCGAGGCTATGTGGAGCGTTTTCGATCGGCCAGACATAGCGGACGCCGTCCGCCGGCGGGTGGAGCAAGGACCGCCTAGAATTTAATGGAATATTTCCATTCCGAACTCCGCGCCTGCCGCCGCTGCCTGGAGGAAGGCTACTGGATCGTGCCCGGGCCGGTGTTCAGCGGCGGGCCAGGGGCGCGGGTGATGCTCATCGGCCAGGCGCCGGGCGTCACCGAGGGGCAGGTCAAGCGGCCGTTCAACGCCGGCAGCGGCAAGCGCCTCTTCCAGTGGCTGGGCGAAGCCGGCTGGGGTGAGGACGAGTTTCGCGCCAACGCCTACATGACGGCCGTCACCAAGTGCTACCCCGGCTCCAGCGGCAACGGCAAGGGCGACCGAGTGGCCACACCCTTTGAGCAAGCCCTCTGCCGGCCGTGGCTGGAGCAGGAAATCCGGTTCGTCAATCCGC
>JAACJX010000013.1 GCA_014237545.1 Ardenticatenia bacterium
GCTTGACGATGATGACGATGGCCAGACCCGAGACGAAGCCGGCAAGCACCGACGACGAGAAGAACTGCGCAATTCGCCCCAGATGCAGGAATCCGGCGAGGATCGAGACAAACCCCGCGGTGATAGCCAGGGCTGTGGTGAGGACAATAAATTCACTTGTCTCTGGAGGCGCAAGAGCGGATATGATCGAATAGGACATGACCGCCTGGATAGAGGCGGCGCCGACAACCAGTTGGCGCGAGCCGCCAAAGATAGCATAGAGCAGCAAGATAATCGGCGCGGCGTAGAACATCGTTTCCGGCGGCATACCCGCCAGTTCGGCATAAGCAATGCCTTCCGGCACAAGCAGCGCTACAACCGTGATGCCCGCGATGATATCGAGGCGCAGCCACTTGCGATCGTAATTGGGTAACCAGGATAAGATCGGTAACAGGCGCGTTGCTCGACTGGGGGTGGTTGAAAGTGTCAACCGTTTAAACCCAAATTTGTCTGCGAAGCCTTCTCTCGGGGCGGTCTTGTCGTTTCTGCAAGCGACCCTCGGCCGCCTGGATGGTCAGATAGAACAAAATTGTTCTTGCTGCCTGACGCACTTCTGAATCATTAACAGTCTACATGGGCAATACGCCCGCTTTAAGTAACAAAATGGTGGATAAATGGTGTAGGTACATGGGGTAGAAAAAATAAAAAGACCAACCCTTATGGGGCTGGTCTCTCTTTCTCGCGCGCTACCCCCGATCACTACTGGGGATCAGTCAAATATTCCAGCATCATGTACCTCGACCGTGGCCAGGACCAGCCTGGATGACCGTTCCAGAGTATTAAAATAATGAACCAAGCCGGCCGCCATCATGATCATGATGATCCAATAGAATGTCATCGTTGGTAAGCTCCCTTTGCCTTTGAATTGGCGTTTCAGACCGTCTGTGAAGGTTTAGTTCTCAGGAGGAATCTCCCCGCGCTTTGAACCGGTGATCTGCAACTTGTTCACGGCGACGAGGGGCAGGTGTAACTCATAGATCGTATTCAGCACGCCAGTCAGGGCAGCCTGATCGGTCAGATCACCGGTTAGGACCGTATAGGTCGTGCCGTCTTCCAGGACTANGCGATTGATTGTCATCCCTTCCAAACGCTCTGACCAACTCGAATTAATCGTTCCTAGAACAGTGATCTGATAGGCGGCCGGTCCATCGAAATCGATTTCGTAGTTGGGTGGCATGTTCATAATCATAGAATATGGGAGCAGCCCGCAGAACCCAAACAACAAAATGATGTATAAATGGTGGAGTTCAGCAATTCAATCAAGCTCGAACTTGTGATGAGCCATCGAAAAGGGGAGAGGAGATCCAATTTTACTCCGACATATCGCGGAGAAAGCGTTAGCGGATAGGTCTAATGGGGAGAAATGATGCCTTTACGCACTGCGCTATCGACGGCTTCCCACCGGGAGTGGACCCCGAATTTGCCATAGATGCTAATCGTGTAGCGCCTGGCCGTGGCATAGGAGATATNCATCCGCGCGGCGATGACCTTCAGGCCGATGGGTTCAGTTAACAACTTGAGGACTTCAAGTTCGCGCGGGGTCAGGCTTTCATCCAGGCCGTCGTCTTCGTCATCGGGCTGATAGGCGTTTTTTTGCGGGGCGNTGAAATTGGCCGGCCCCCGCATGATCTCGCTTGCATCAAAAGCGGCCAGAATGCGACTCACTGTTTTGGCGGTAGGCCCGTGGCCGGCGATCTGCTGCAATAATTTCTGCATTTGGGGGCCCAGGTCGACAAAGGTTCGGGTGAAAACACCGCGTCGCGCCAGTTCCACCGCCTGGATGAGCGTTTCGCGCGCGAGGGCAATGTGACCCTGTGATAGGTGGGCCAGGGATCGCAAGGCCAGAACTTGGATCATGATGCGGTAATTGAACGAACCCTCAGCTATCTCACCGACCGTATCCAGTATTTTCATGGCTGTCTGGATGTCAATGTCCTTATTCCGAGCGATGAGGATGCGCGCCCTGGTTAACTGGGATTGCTCCATCAAAACGGCAAGCGATTGCTCGGCCGGTGGCGCGTTGAAAAGTTCGGCCCATCGTTCCGCCGCTTCCAGGTCTCCAGCCATGAGCATCAATCGCGCTCGCGCGGCGGCCGTTTCAGCGCTCTCGTGGCCATGAAACTCCAGCTCCATCCGGCTCAACTGGTCAATTGTCTCTCTGGCGCTGGCGCTATCGCCGAGCGCCTGGGCGGCGAATGCCTGCCCAGTCATCGCATTGCGTGCGATCAGCAGATTGATTCCAAAGGATACGTCAACCCCTTCCGAAAACTGCCGCGCGGCTAGTACCGTCACATTCCATTCATAATTTACGAGTCCCAGAAGATAATGCCCCCAGCTTTTCAACATAGGAAACCGGATTTCCGTGGCCTGCCGCAATAGTGTCTTAGCCGTTCGTTCGGCGATTTCATAATTGCCGGCCTGGATGGCGTTGATCGCCAGGGCCAGTAAAAGCCGCAGCGTAGGGCCGTCTATTGTGGTCCGAGATGAAGATTCATACTGCTCGGTTAGAAATTTTTCAGCGTCGGTGGCGCGCCCGGTTGCGTACAGGCTTAGACCCAGATATGTCCAGCCAACTCCACGCACGTAACGCCAATCTTCGGGTACCAGGGCCAGACTATTCTGGCAAAACACTACCGCCTGGTCATACTGATTAAAATAGTAAGCGTAATGCCCCTTTAATGCGGCTATCTGTCCACGTAGCGATGGTGACTGGGCCGACCGGTCAACGCCGTCGAGCAACGATTCAACCTGCGCGATGACAGGCATCAAGTTTTCGTATTCCCATTTAATCGCATGCGTCCAAGCCCTCAGCAACAATAGATCATGGCTCCGCTGGATGAATTCTTCGGGCATGAGGCGGAGCCAGCGCTCCATGGTTGGCCGATCTTCGCGATTGAGAAGATCGCGAATTCCTTGTTTCATGAAGCCCGCCGCCTGTTCGAGGTCGCCGGCCTCCAGAGCATGTTGGATCGCCTCATCCCGCAGGTCGTTCGCCGCGAACCAAGCGGCGGCACGACCGTGCAAAGCATTGACCTGATCGGGGGTTAAGGTGCTAGACAACCTCTTTCGCAACAAGTCGCGGAACATGCGGTGAAATCGAAACCACTCCTGGTGAGTATCGAGCGGCGTCACGAACAAATCTGTCGTTTCTATGTAGTCGAGGCATGCGCGAGGATCACAATCGGCGGCATCACCATTCAAGAGGGCAGCACACAACGGGGCGCAGAATCGGTCTACAATCGATATCATCAGCAAGAAGCGCTGAATGACCGGTGGCTGAACGCTAATAACCTCATTCACCAGGTAGTCGGTTACGTAAGTATCGCCATCCTGCAAGGCTGAACGGATCGCTTGAGGAGCATAACGGCCAGCCATCGATAACGTGATCATCTTCATGCCCGCGATCCAACCCTCTAATTGGCCCTGAATTAGGGATAGCGCGGTTTCATCCGGAGCACCGCCAAGCGCGAGGGAAAAGTATTCGGTTATCTCGTCCGGCAAGAAACGCAAATCACGCGCGCGAATTTCCGTCAATAAGCCATGAGCGCGCAGCCCGGCCAGCGGCAGAGAGGGATTGTATCGGGAGAGGATGATCATGTGCATCCGGCTTGGCCAGTGTCGCACAAAGTCGTCGAGGAAAGCCAGCACACTCTGATCGCGAATCGTGTAAAAGTCATCCAGAACAATGATAAACGGTGACGGGAGAAGCTCGATTTCGTTGATGAGCATGTCGCTCAGCAAGCCGACGGGCGGTTCCCGGTCGGCGTTTATGAGGTTGACCGTCTCGGGGCAAGCGTCAGGAAAGATCGTCTGGAGCGCGCCGATGAGATAGCGCAGCAAGAATACTGGATCCCTGTCAC
Organism: Ardenticatenia bacterium; assembly: GCA_014237545.1. Taxonomy (GTDB): domain Bacteria; phylum Chloroflexota; class Anaerolineae; order Promineifilales; family Promineifilaceae; genus Promineifilum. The sequence goes on from JAACJX010000013.1 coordinate 3,900, forward strand.
CTTCATCCAGCGTCAACCACGCCGCCGGGATTGGCTCGTCGTTCCGGCAGTTCTGTTCTTGTAGCCAGGAGCTAACGAGCGTTGTCTTGCCGAATCCCGCCGGCGCGACAACGAGCGTGAGCGGCCCTTCCATTCCGGCGTCGAGTTGCTTCCTTAACCGGTGGCGGATAACAAGATCTTTAGTCACCCCCGGCCGGTTGAGCTTGGTATGGAGAAGGACGATGTCCAGATTGTGCGAAGTGTTCATGATGTGCTGGTCGCCTCTCGGAAAACGGACAACTCGCTTACACTGAACGCTGCCAGAAGAACAGAGCCAGTTGCCAAGCCGAGGCAATAGTCTGTTGAGACATTCGAGATGTCACTTATCATTATATTATACGGGGAAAGCACACTTTAATGGAAAAATTCGATTTGGAGGACAGCCCCAAGCTAGGAGGCCTCAGCCAGACAGATTTCCAGACAGGCAAGCAGATTCTAGCTGGGTGAAATGATCCCCTTTCTAACCGCGATATCGACGGCTTCCCAGCGCGAATGAACATCAAATTTATCGTACAGGCTGATCGTGTAGCGTCTGGCCGTCACATAGGAGATGTTAAGTCGACTGGCGATTACCTTGAGGCTGATAGGTTCGGCCAGCAAGGTCAGAACTTCGAGCTCACGCGGGGCAAGGTGGATAACTTGTTCATCGCCCGTTGGCGAGGCCTGAGAGCCCAGCAGCCGGTTGCCATGCCCTGGTGTCGCGTCATCGCCCGGGAAAGCGGCCAGGATGCGATTGACCATCTTCGAACTTGATCTGTGTAAGGCGATCTGAGTCAGAAGTTGCTGCATTCGAGGGCCTAAATCAACATACAAGCGGGTGAAGATGCCCTTGCGCGCCAGTTTGACCGACCCGATGAGCGCTTCATGCGCGCCTTCATCGTCTCCCTGGGTCGATAAGGCCAGCGCGCGCAGGGCCAAAACCTCCAACGTGACGCGGGTGTTATAGGTGTGATCGGCCAGTTCGGCCACTTCACTCAGTAACTGCAATGCGGATGGTATATCGTCCTCCTGGTTCCTGGTGATGAGGAGGCGCGCCTGGGTGAGGTGAGGATTTTCGAGCCAAGGTGGCAGCGCCTGGGGCGGCGGTAACACGTTGAAAAGATCGGCCCACCGTTCGGCCTCTTCCTGCCTGCCCTGGATGAGCAATAGCCGCACCCGGCTTGAGGCCGTATCTATCTCTTCCCGGCCCCGATACTCCAGATCCATCTGCCCCAGATGATCAATGGTTTCAAGGGCAGCGGCTTCGCGCCCCAGAGCCTGGTGGACAAGTGCCTGGCCGATCTGCCCATTGCGAGCGATCGCTAACAGGGTCGTGAAATACATACCAGCCACTTGCTCAAAGTGGCGTGCAGCCGTTTCCAAATCGTTCCACTCGTAGTTCACGAATCCGAGCAGGTAGTGCCCCCAACCCAGGATGACTGGCAACCGGCCAGGCGGGCAGTTCCGGACGATAACCTGGGCGGTCCGTTCGGCGATTTCATAATTACCGGCCTGAACAGCATTGATCGCCAGCGCCTGTAGATGCCGCAGGGCATAGCCGTCGGTCTTGATGTTAGCGTTTTCATACGCTTTGAACAGAAATTCCTCAGCCTCATTGGCGTGGCCGTCCGCGTACAAGCCGATCCCGATGTACATCCCGGCGTTACCCCGCACGTACACCCAATCCTCGGGCAGGAGGGCCAATGCTTCCTGACAGTAGGGTATCACGCGGGCTGGCTGCCGGTAGAAGTAGAAAGTGAGTCCTTTCAGCATGGCGATTGCCCCTCTCAACGCCTGCCGGCTCTCCGAATGGTCCCCTTCCAGCAACGTTTCTGCCTGTTCGAGCGTGCGCGAGAGCCGTTCGTGTTCAAATCGCAGGGCGAGGACAAAGCCTCTCATCACCAGCAGTTCGGGGGTTTGCTGGATAAAGCTCTCGGGCACCAGGGCCAGCCACCGCTCCAGGGTCGACCGGTCTTCGCGGTTGAGAACATCACGCAAACCTTGTTGCATGTAGCGCGCCACCGACTTGAGGCTGCCGGCTTCCATGGCATGGGCGATGGCCTGTTCCGTCAGGTCATGCGCGGCAAACCAATCGGCCGCCCTCAGGTGAAGTTGGTCTATTTCGGCCGGCGACACCGATGCGGCGAGTTTTTGCCGCAAGGAATCACGAAACATGTCGTGATACCGATACCACTCCTGTCGTTTATCGAGGGGCATCATGAACAAATCGGCCGCTTCCAGATAATCCAGGCATGCTCTCGCGTGGCCGTCGTCAGCTTCACTTTCCAGGATGGCTTCGCACAAGGAAGTGCAAAATTGATCCGCGATTGACGTTTTGAGGAGAAATTCTTGGATGGCTGGTGTTTGCCGGGCATAGACCTCGTCGACCAGGTATTTAGCGATGTGGGTATCACCCCCGGTTAACATCGACGTGAGGGCGCGCGCATCCTCGGCGTCATTCATGGATAAAATGGCCATCTTCAAACCCGCAATCCAACCTGCCAGCCGCCCCTGAAGATGCGATATGTCGAGTGCGTCGAAGGAAGAGCCTAGAGTTCGATGGAAATACTCGACCGTCTCGGCCGGCGAGAAGCGCAGGTCGCGCGAGCGTATTTCCGCTAACAACCCCTTGGCGCGGAGGGAGGCCAGTGGCAAGGGTGGATTATAACGGGATAGCAGAACAAGATGCATGCTTGGCGGCCAGTGATGGGCCCAGTCATTAAGGAAGTCGACAATACCCGCTCTCCCTTGGGGGGTGTGCAGGTCATCGATCGCCAGGATAAAACGCGATGGCAAAAGGCTCAACTCATTCGTGAGAATGCTAAAAATCAGGCGTGGAGGTACCTGTTGGCCAGCCTTGAGCAAGGCCAGAGTCTCAGGACAACCGTCCGGAAAAATTGTCCGCACCGCGGCAATGAAGTAGAGCAGGAATACGTTGTGATCGCTGTCCCCTTCATCCAGCGTGAGCCATGCGGAAGGGATGGATACGTCGCCGGGGCCAAGGTCGCTTAACGTTTGCAGCCACGAACTGACGAGCGTCGTCTTGCCGAACCCGGCCGGCGCGACGACCAGGGTGAGGTGTCCATCCAGCCCGGCGTTCAGTCGGGTCAACAGGCGAGGGCGACTGATAAGGTCCTTCGTCACTCCGGGACGATTGAGCTTGGTTTGCAGGAGGATGATGTCAGTGTTCGGCCTTGTGGTCATGATGATCTGAGCGTGTCCCGGTATAGCAGGACAACCCTCTCCACTTTAGCGGAGGGACTCACGCGCAAGACATTTGATGCACCTCCGATAGGTATTGCCGTCTGGCGGTTTCGAGGGGTCCTTCCATAAAATTATACCGGCTAGCTGATTTGACACAAGTCGGCGTGTGGGGCCAGATATACACCTTATATACGCCATTTCGTTGATATGAAGATACGTCGCGCCGGCCCATAATGCCAATATGGCTAAAAATCGAAAGCTCCATTTCAACTGGCGGCTCATGCTCGTTCAGATCGTGGCCAATGCTTTGGCCCTGGGCCTGACCGTGTTGATATTACCGGGGATTCGCTTCCAGGCCGAGCGCCTTGTCCTGGCGTTGCTGGCCTCCGGATTCATCTTCGGCCTGCTTAATGCCTTCCTCCGGCCCATCCTGCAGTTCATCATGTTCCGCTTCCTGTTCATCACTTTCGGCCTGGTTCTCATCGTGATCAACTTCTTCATGCTGAGGATGCTGGCCCGGCTGACGCCCGGCTGGTTCGAAAGCGACGGCATCCTGTGGACAATGTTCGCGGCGGTTCTCGTGGGCCTGTTCGGCGTGTTCTTCGAGACGCTTCTGGGGCTGCGGCCGCCACTCCGCGACGACCGCCCGGAAGCCCGTTCGATGGGCCGCTGGTTCAGCCTGAGCGGCGCGCCGGTCCAGATACCGGTCTTCGAGGCCGTGGCGGGCGAACCGGCCGCCGAACAAACCCCGGAAGTTCTCGTAGACCATGATTTGGAAGAGAGACCATGACACAACGTAGTAGCAGTATCGACCAGGTGCGGGAGAGCCTGCGCCTGCAACAAATCTACAACACCATCAGCAGTTACGCCCTCGACATGGCCCTGGACCGTGGCGCGCTAGGCGACTTTCGCCGGCGCATGCAGGGCTTCATTTACCAGCCGGGCGAGGA
>JAACJX010000015.1 GCA_014237545.1 Ardenticatenia bacterium
GCTGCCCGGATGGATTCTCCACCGATAACGGCAAAGTCCTTGTATTCAAAGCGAACCAAACCGCTGTCACTGTACACTTCTTCTAGCTGACGTCCCGCGCCAGTGGCAAATTGCCGACAAAATGGTCACTGGAAGTCGCTAAACTCTTCAATTACCACCGGTGCATCAACCGGTCCCCACGCCGTGCCATCGGCATTGGCCGGAAGTGTCAAGGATTCGGGTAAGATGACATCCTCAAGCGAGACGCTGGTGACCTGGCGCGCCAGAAATACTATACCCGTGAGCACTACGAGGGTACCGGCGGCGATTGCGGCCGTGATGCGACGCTGTTTTCTTTTTTTGGCCTCCACCTCTTCGCGGCGCGCCTTCAACGAAGTAGATGATCTTTTTGTCATGATAACATCTCCTGGAAATCACTATCCGCCGGAGTAAACCGGCTGAAAAATTTGGTTAGTGAGCGGTATGGCGCATACCGGTCTCGCCGGGTTGCGCTGNGAAAGCTAACAGATCGGGAGGTATCAGACGAGGCGTGGGGGCGGGGTGAGGGGCGGTGTGACGGTTATTTGCGGCCACAGTGTGGATGTGGGCAAGAGAAGGGCTTGATTGGCTGCAGGCGTGTCAGCAGAGGTAGCCGGCAACAGGATTGAGCCACAGCTACAGATATGGAGACAGATGGCGTCGATACCGACGACTTGGCCGCTATTGAAATGGAAATCTGTGAGGCCGATGCTCGAATCTTGTACCCGCTCGCCCATGTGGCATGCGGGCGAGGAGTCAGTTAAGGCCAGGGAACCCCCCAACCACAAGGTAGCCATCAGTGCCAATACAACTCTGGACATTGTGAAGATTATAGCAAAACAATGAATACAGGCATCTAGTGCCAATGCTACCGGCAAGCATCGAGTTATCAGTACCAGCCGTCAGCACCGCAACTGCAAGGAAAGAAATAGTTCAAATTGGCCTACAGTCGCCGCTTGACACCGCCTGCATTGTCCAGTAATATTTAGACACATCTAAATTATATTCTTCACACTTCTGTAATCTAGAGTTTTGGTAACGTTTATACCTGTAAACGGATAAGTAACCGGCATTCTTTCAACGATCGGTCGCCAGGCGGCTGGTGAAATTTCTGTTTCCAAGGAGTACTTCATGATCAAAGGCAGCCCGGGTCTTTCGCGGCGCAGTTTTCTCAAAGTGGGTGGGTTGGGGCTGGCGGGNATCGCCAGCNGGCGTGGTTTGTCGGCCGTGGGTCAGAACCAGCCCGTCCAGGCACTCGCCGCTCCGCCCGCGCAAGAAAACGGACACCATAGCGAGCATGGTCAGATGGGAGCAGTTGGACAGGTTAACCACGAGTTCAATGGCTTTCACCCCACCGAGATTCTCTACGATTTCGACTATGGTGAAGTCAAGGTAGAAAACGGGCGGACCGTCCGGGAGTGGACGATTCTGGCGCTCGACCGCGAGATTGAGATCGCGCCGGGTATATTCTTTCCCGGCTGGTTGTATGGCAGCGCTACCTCGGCCGCTTCTCGCCGCGCCGGCTACACGGTCGGCCAGGTTCCTGGCCCTACGCTTCGCTGCGTTGAGGGCGAGTGGCTGCGGGTTCACTTCATCAACGCGAGTACCCATCCACACACGATTCATTTTCACGGCATTCACTCGGCACGGATGGATGGCGTNCCTGNCGTGGGNCGGGGNATGATTTCTAACGGCGAGCGNTTCACGTATGAGTTTGAGGCTCGGCCCTTTGGCTGCCACCTTTATCATTGCCATGCCACTCCTCTCAAGCGTCACATCCACAAGGGGCTGTATGGCGCTTTTATCATTGATCCAGACCCGGAAAAATATTCCGGAGAGAAACGGGAAGCGGCCAGTCGGCGTAATCACCAGTATGTGGCGGCTGAAGGCATCAACGAAATGGTCATCGTGATGAACGCCTTCGACACCAATTTCGACGGGGAGAACGAGGTGTACGCGGCCAATTCCATTGCCTTTGCCTATATGAACGACCCAATCCAGATTAGGCGCGACCAGCTCCAGAGGCTCTATCTGGTCAACATTACCGAGTTTGACCCTATCAACTCAATCCACATTCACGCCAACTTCTTCGACTACTATGATCACGGCACAACCCTGGTGCCGACACTCAAAACCGTGGACACGATCATGCAATGCCAGGCGCAACGCGGCATTCTCGAGTTCTCCTTTGCCGATTTTGAGCCGGGTATGTATATGTTTCACGCCCATCAAACCGAGTTCGTTGAGTTGGGATGGATGAGTTTTTTTGAAGTAGTGGAATAAAACTCATCCACGAATCCATCCCAATGTCGCGGCATTGTTTCAGAAAAATATCCGCGAACAAAGCACAGTACGCGTGTTCCTTAGGAAGTAAAATGCAACAGACACCCACCGCTACAATTCCTGCACGGCCTAACTGGATTCTGGCCTTACTGCCCCTTGTCCTTCTTCTGGCCTTGGTTGCGGCCTTTCTATTGTTGAACCCTCTCTCCTTTTTTACGGGNGCGTTTCCNCCTNTGGAAGAATTGAGCGTGCAGCGCGTCGTGTTTCCCGAGAATGGTCGCATTCAACTCGAAGTNATCAACGGCGGTCCTGACCCCGTTTCGATCGCNCAGGTTCTGGTTGATGATGCCTACTGGCAATTTGAAATAGCGCCCGGGTCTACCCTGAAACGGCTTGAACAGGCCACAATTGATATCCCCTATCCCTGGGTGGATGGCGAACCATTGGTCATTACCCTGATCACGGGCACCGGACTTACCTTCGAGAAGGTAGTGGATGTCGCTGTGGAGTCACCTCAAGGCGATGCCCGAACACTGCTGGCCTACGGGCTCTTAGGAATCTATGTCGGCGTGATCCCGGTTGCTCTGGGGATGCTTTGGTACCCTTTCTTGCGACAGATGGATCGCAAGTGGCTGAATGCCATTCTTGCTCTGACGATTGGGCTGCTGGTGTTTCTCTTTATCGATACGCTTCTTGAAGCGCTGGAGCTGGCTGCAGAAGTACCAGGCGTCTTCCAGGGGGTTTCCCTGGTTGTTCTGGGCACCTTACTCAGCCTAGGTGTCTTGTTGGCAATCGGGCAACGTCGCGGCGGGGCACGATCGCCCTTGGAGATTTCCACCTTAATCGCTCTTGGAATCGGGTTGCACAACCTGGGAGAAGGGCTGGCCATTGGAGCCGCGTTTGCCACCGGCGCGGCCGCCCTCGGTTCCTTTCTTGTCATCGGCTTCACGCTGCACAATATTACCGAAGGCATCGGGATCGTCGCTCCTCTGGCAAAGGGCGAGAGGCCGCGCCTGATGACCTTCGTCATGCTGGCGCTTCTGGCCGGGGGTCCGGCCATTTTGGGTACATGGATCGGTAGCCTGGCCTTTTCACCCTTCTGGGCCGCCCTGTTCCTCAGCATCGGCGCGGGAGCAATCCTGCAGGTGATCTGGGAGGTGGGGGCCCGAGCATTGAGAGCGCGCCGAACCCGACTACGAATCGTCACTGGCTGGCATGAGACCCATCACGAGCGACTCGAGACGCTTTCGCGACAAACGGCCTTCATTGTGGCGCCCGATCAACCCGCGCAGCCCGTATCGCTA
>JAACJX010000539.1 GCA_014237545.1 Ardenticatenia bacterium
ACCGCTTGGTCAGGCCGGTCAAATGCAACATCTCGCGCAGCGGTTCATTCGGCCGCGCTACCCACAATTCGATTCCCACTCGCTCCAGGTCCGCGTCCAGGTTTTCTAATGCCTCGGCCGCCGTCGAATCGAAATCGCTGATTGCTTCCGCATCGAGAATGACGCATTTTAGATCCGCGCCCGCTAGGGCTACCAGATCGCTCACCCGCTGTGAAAAGTACGAGGCATTGGCAAAAACGAGTGGGGCATCAAAACGATAGACCATCAGGCCCGGCTCGGTCATGACCGGGTCATTGTCGATGACCTCGCGATAGACCACCCCGCCGCCAATTTCGACGTCGTCCAGCAACGCGTCATGCGGTCTGGAAATATGGAAAATGACGTTTATCAGGGACAGCGTCACCGCGATGAGAATGCCCTGCAAGACGCCGAGGGTGAGGACGCCGATCATAGTCGCCACTGCCAGCCAGGCTTCCGCCGGGCGAATCTGGCGCAAGAAGCGGAAAGCCGGTATGTCGATCAGCCCCAGGGTAGCGACAATGATGATCGCTCCCAGAACGACGGTGGGCAGCGGCTCCAGCAAGGGCGTGAAGAAAAGCAGGAAGATGATTGTCAAAGCCGCGGCGATCAGCCCGACAAGTTGCGTATTGCCGCCCATTTGGTCAACGACGGTTGTGCGCGAGCCGCTGGTTGCCGCCGGAAACCCTTGCAACAGGCCGGCGCCGATATTAGCCATACCGATGGCGATAAATTCCTGGTTGGCATCGATCTTCTGACCGTGCTTCGAAGCAAATACGCGGGCGGTTAGGATTTCGTCGGCGTAGATGAGGATGGTGAGCGCCACGGCGGCCGGCAGAAGAGCGATGATGTCTTGTGCGCTCACGCTGGGGATCGCCAGCGACGGCAACCCGGCCGGCACCGCGCCCACGACCGCCACACCTTTCGCGGCGAGGTCAAACACGACCGAGGCGATAATGCCGAGTACAACGACGATTAATGGACCCGGCAGGGCACGATTGACTCGCCGTATAATAAACAAAATAGCCACGGATACGAGCCCAAGCGCCACTGTCAGGATATTCCACTCATCGGAGCGGCTCAATACTTCAATGATTTGTCGAAGGAAATAATCGCTTTCGACCTTGATGCCGAACATCTTGCCCATCTGGCTGCCGATAACGATGAGGGATGTACCAGTGATGTAACCAATCAGGATCGGTTTGGATAGAAAATCGGTGATGAAACCGAGTTTCAAAATGCCACCCAGGATGGACACCAGGCCGACGAGAATGGCCGCCAGGGCTGCCAAAGCCGCATACCGAGCGGGGTCACCGGCGGCAAGTGGTGCGACGGCCGTAGCGACCAGAATAGCAGTAGTCGCCTCAGGCCCGATGATGAGCTGCCTGGAAGTACCGAACAGGGCATACATCACCATGGCCGCCAGGGCGACGTACAACCCGGCCACCGGCGTGACCCCAGCCAGATCGCCATAAGCCATCGCCGACGGCACGAGCACCGCGAAGACAGTGACCGCCACGACGAGCTCCGTGCGGATCAGCGCGGGATTCAGGCCTTTAAAGAGAGCGAGGCCGGGTATGAATCGGGTTATTCCTTTCGGGGCCGGTTCGTGCTTCATGTAACAATTCCTTAGGTCTGCTTATGAGGCCGGAGTAACGGCGGGCGCATTTGCGGCCGCGCGACGGGCATTCCGCAGCGCCAGTAACGCGGTCAGCAAGGCACTGACCACCACAGCAACGGCGATCACCGCGCCAGTTTCCTTCTGCACCAGGGCTGAGGTAAAGAGCGCCGCGAAGAGTGGCGCTTTCAATGCCGCGACGAGGGCCCCCGCCATCGTCGCCGCGACGGCCACCGGCACCGGGATGCCGGGAAACAGCAAGCTTAATGCCATGCCCAGCGCGACCCCTGAGAACATGAGGGGGAAGATGTAGCCGCCTTTCCAGCCGGTAGAGAGCAAAAGGGAAGTGGCGAAGAGTTTGGCGACCGCCATCACGATCAACATCGCAACGCCGATCTCGGCCGAACGGGCAATTAACTCAACCGTTTCGGACTCACCCGAGAACAATGTCAGCGGCAAAAACGCGCCGATGAGCCCCATCCCCAGGCCGCCAACCAACCCGCGCAGCACCACACGGGACTTCATGATTTCAAAGAAGCCTTTCAAACGCTGGAGTGAAACCATGAACAGCAAGCCAACTGCCCCGCCGATCAGGCCCAGCGGCACGGCATAGAACAAATCCGTCAACCGCGGATCATAAGCCGGAAACCGGTATAACGTCTGGAAAAAGGCCCCGCTCAGCAAGACGAAAACGATTGTGGCGACGGCCGATGACAGCAGACTGGGGAACAGCACCCAGAAATAGGCCATCCGGCCACTGGCACTTCCCTGGGCTGATTCCAGGCCCAGGATCGCGCCACCGAACGGCGACGTGATAAAGGCGGCGAGCATACCGCTGATGCCGGAGTACCCCAACGTGCGCGTTTCCTGTTCATTCAGCTTGAGTTTGTCGGCCATGAGCGTGCCGATGCCGCCGGAGGCGTCAGCCAGTGGCGCTTCGGGGCCGAGGCTGCCGCCGGCGACGAGCGACACGAAAGCCGTAATGACGATACCGGGCGCGTTGCGATAGTCAAAGCGCCCGGTCTTGCCGAACTCTTGCATGACTTCGGCGAATATGCCGGTGTGGTCGCCGAACAGCTTTACCAGTAACCCGACCAGTAGACCGCCGAGAGCGCAGACCACGATAGTAAAGATGCGCGGGTCCATATTCAGCGCCAGGGCCGCTTCTTCCCACAGAAGGTGTGTCCCTTGATGAACAAGGGCGACGAAGGCAAAGGTGACCAGGGCGGTGATCAAGCCCAACAGGGCGACCAGTGCCAGAAGTTTGATGTAGGGACCGGGTCTGGCTTGTGGGTCTATCATGATAACATCTCCTTACTGACGATTACGGGTCAGCTCTCCGTCGTTATCGCTTCCTTCGTTGCGCCGGCCGATTCAATGCCCATGATCCGGGCCAGCCATTGGGTGCTTTCATTGCCCCGGAACACGAGGACCAGCAAGACCGTGATGGGCATGGACAGTAAAGCGCCGACCGGGCCTAATAACCAGGCCCAGAAGAAAAAGGAAACAAACACAATGGTGGGCGATAACTGCAGGCGCTTGCCGGTGTAACCCGGTTCCAGGACATTCTCGATCAGCATGTTGAGAGCAGTAATACCGATGACGATTATGGCTGCCTGAGGCCAGCCGAACTCGGCCAGAGCCAGAAGGGACGGTGGGATCATGGCCGTGGCCAGGCCGATGTAGGGAATGTAGCTTAGAAAAAAGGCCAGCACGCCCCATAGGGGGGCATAATCGACGCCCACGATCAAACACAGCAGGGTTACGCCCACGCCAGTGATGAGGTTCAACCGGGACCGAATGGCGAAGTACTGGACCGCTGTGCCCGCGACGGCCGGCAGCTGGCTCAGCATCGGCCGGCCGATGACGGCGTCGCTGCGGACAATCCCCTCAAATCGCTTTGATTCCAGCAGAAAGAAAATGACGATCACCAGGCTTACCAGCGCGTTACTGGCGGCGTTGGCCATCGCGCCCACCAAACCACCCAGCGCGGCCGTACCGAGGGACGCCGCCGTTTCAGATAAAGCCGTAAGGTTCACCCCTGAATTGGCCACGGCAGTCGAAAGCTCGGTCATTCGCGCGTTCAACTGGTCTGTATACAAAGCCAGGCCTGTTTGCAGCCGCCCAGCACTTACGAGGACAAGCAGAATCAGGCCGATACCGGCGATCAAGAGAAAGACGACCAGTACTAACAAGGCCAGCCCGCGCTTGATGCCTTTACGCTGCAGCCACTGGAACACGGGCAGGGCCAGGGCGGCCAGAAAAAAGGCGAAAAAGAGCGGTACCAGGACCACGCTAAACAAGCGTAGCAGCGCCAGCACGAAGCCTACCAGCGCAAAACTGGCCAGGGCGCGGGTTATGGGTGAGAGTGTCAAACCTTTGTCGTTCATATGTTCTCGAACTCAGTGGTACCGCATCACCCAAATATTGGTGGAATCTAGGAGCCCGATAAGGGCTCCTGGATTGTTTATCGGGGATTAACGTCCCCTAGGGTTAATTTCCAGTGTCTACTCCTGCGGAGCAGGCTCTGCTTCGGCCGCGGCGACAGCCTCTTCAACGATTTCTTCGGCCACCTCATACGATTCGGCCGCCATGCCGCCCAGTTCGGTCAGCTTGGTGGTGACCGCTTCTGCCTCTTCGGCCTTCACCAGGACGCCGACGGCCGCTTTGCCGTCATTCAGATAACCGTCGATCTTGGCCATCTGTTCTTTGGAGATGCCCAAACCTTTGTGGAAGAGCGCGCCGATGATGCTGCCGCCAACGATGCCGCCCAGGAGAGAAATGCCGCCGGAAAGCACAGCGGCGATGACGCCGAGGATTGCGCCCACACCGGTATTGCGTTTGCCGACCTTTTGGGTCTTGACCTTGCCTGTTTTATCCTTGACCAGGATGCCGATCGCCCCCAGCTTGATCTCCTTCGTGGCTTTGTCCCACTGCTTCACCGCGTTGACAGCCTCGTCGGCCGCCCCTTCGTTTCCAAAATAAACCAGTACCAGTTGTTTTTTCGACATTTGAATCTCCTATCACTAAAGGGTTGCTACGTTGTTGCTCCGTTGTGTGTGGTGAAGCTTGCCACAGAGGTGCCGTCACGCATTGCGCGACGGCACCCGCCAGATAAATCAGGCGTTTCGCTGTTGGAAAGCCCGGATGATCACGAAGAAACCGCCGACGAAGGCCCAAATAGCCGCGACCCAGATCATCGCCAGCCCTGAACCCAATTGGGCATAGTCGCCGATGAGGATAAGGCCGAAGATGATGCCGATGATGCCGAGTGCGCCAAGCCCCCAACCGCCGCCTTTGAAGGCCATAATCAGGGCGACCGTGCCCTGCATCAAACCCCAGATACCCAGCATGAGCACGAAGATGCGCGGCAAGGCCAGGCCCGCGGCGACGGGATAAGAGACGATATAGAAACCGGCCATAATGCTGATGAGCCCCATGAAGAGCTTCCAGCCCCAGCCGGTGTGGTCGGTGAACATGTGCCCCAGGTCCAGGACGCCGCTGATAATCCGGTAGATGCCCAGCAGGTTGACCAGCAGCATATAGGTCTCGATCCGGTCTTTGGCCGGGGCCCACAGCAGGATCGCGCCGATAATGACCATGGCGATACCCTGGATGAGCAGGAAGCCCCACGGCCGCGCCTTTGATTCCAGCGCGGTAGGGGATGCTGACGGTGCGGTAATAGTTGTCATGAGTGGTTTCTCCTGTAATTAAAAAATGCAGTTGATTGCAAAAGTAAATCGTTGTCGCCGAGAATGATTGTTCCCCGCGAAGGAAAAGCCCGCGCGGGGAACAATAGATGGGTTACTGACGCCGCATGGCGATCTTCATGTCGGATTCCGTATCCGGGATTAGCTCGCCGGACAGATCGATCGTGACACGCTTAATGGTCCCGGTGAAGGCGAACTTACCGCTGTATTCCTCTGGCGCCGCGGGGTCGCCGGCGTCGTAGCCGCAGGAAAGGCCCTGCGTCCCGAATATGAACAGGATCGAGTAGGGCATATCAATGCTGCCCACCAGCTTGCGGTTGATGTAGATCTGGCCTCGGGCTGGCACCCCATACCCTTCGGCAGGGTTGGGCTTTCCGGTTGGCTCGAACTCGTAGCGCAGTTCGACTTCACCCGTCGGGATTGTATCGTTGGAATGCACCCAGAACTTATCGCGGCCGATGAAGTTGTACAGGAAGTGGAGTCGCTGGTCTTTAACAAAGAAGACGTAACCGCCAGTGCGCCCGCCCTGGGCCAGCAACACCCCCTCTGCACCGCCCTCAGGGATCACGACATCAGCCGTAATGCTCCACGGCCGGTTGTAGAGTTTAGGCGTGGCGGCGAAGGGGATCGACGATCCGCCGGGGTAAAGGACGATCTTGTTCCTCGGCTTGGCGATGGTCGGGCGCTCCACGACGAGGCGGCTGCGTACATCGCCGTCGATGGGCAGAACGTTGTACTTGCCCGCTTCGGCCCACCAGCGACCGATCATTTCGATCAGCTTGTCGCCCTGTTCGGCGGCCAGGTTGTGGCATTCAGAGTAATCCTCGTCCACGTGGTAGAGCTCCCAATCGTGGGTCTCGATGTCCATGAGAACCTCGTTGGGAATGGCGGAGCCAAAGGCGCGGCCCTTCTTAGCGGCCTCGGTAAAGCTGGTCCCCGGCCACGGGCAGACCGCCCGCCAGCCGTCGTGATAGATCGACCGGTGGCCGAACATCTCGAAGTACTGGGTGTAGTGGTTGCTGGGTGCAGCCGCGTCGTTGAAGGTGTGGGCGAAGCTGATCCCATCGATAGGCGCTTGGGTCACGCCGCGGATGCTCTCCGGCGCTTCCATGCCCAAGGCTTCCAAAACGGTCGGAACCAGATCGATGGCGTGCCCGTACTGCGTCCGGATTTCGCCACGCCCCTGGATCGCTTTGGGCCACGACACGATGCAGGCGTCGGTGGCGCCGCCGCGATAGGTCTCGCGCTTCCAGCGGCGGAAGGGCGTGTTGCCGGCGTTGGCCCAGCCCCAGGCGTAGTGGTTGAGGCTCTCGACGCCGCCCAACTGGTCGATCATCTTGAGATTATCTGCGAGCGATTCTTTGACATTATTGAAGAAGAACATCTCGTTGAGCGAGCCCACCGGCCCACCCTCGGAGCTGGCGCCATTGTCGGAGATGAGCACGATCAGCGTATTGTCCAGCTCGCCAATCTCGCGCAGAAAATCGATGATGCGCCCGAAGTGGTAGTCGGTGAAGCTCATGTAGCCGGCATAGACTTCCATCATACGGGCATACAACCGCTTGGCGTCATCCGGCAGCGTGTCCCACACCGGCACGTCCGGGTGGGCATGCGCCGATAGTTCGGTGCCCGGCGGGAGGATGCCCATCTCGAGCTGGCGTTGGTGGACGATCTTGCGGTATTCGTCCCAGCCCATGTCGAATTTGCCCTTGTACTTATCGGCCCACTCCTTGGGCACGTGGTGCGGGGCGTGGCCGGCGCCTGTAGCGTAATACATAAAGAAGGGCTTGTCCGGCGCGTTGACCTGGGAATCCTGGATGAACTCGATGGCCTTGTCAGCCAGGTCGGCGCTCAGGTGATAGCCTTCCTCTGGCTGCTTGGGCTGTTCGACCTCGTGGTTATCGTAGACCAGCTCCGGATACCACTGGTGGGTTTCTCCGCCCAGGAAGCCGTAGTAACGCTCGAAGCCGCGCCCCAGGGGCCAGCGATCGTAGGGGCCGGCGGGTGTGGTGTGTTCGGGGGGCGTCAGGTGCCACTTCCCGATGCAGAAGGTGTTGTAGCCCTTCTGCAGCAGCATCTCGCTGAGCATGCCCTTGTCGAAGGGCAGCGTGCCGTTGTAGCCGGGATAGCCGGTGGCGGTCTCGGTAATCGAGGCCATCCCGACCGAATGGTGATTGCGTCCAGTCAGGATGCAAGCGCGCGTGGGCGAGCAGACCGCCGTGGTGTTCATGTTGGTGTAGCGCAGGCCGTTATCGGCCAGGCTGTCGATGACGGGTGTCTCGACCAACCCGCCGAAGCAGGACAACTGGCCGTAGCCGACATCGTCCAGTACGAAGAAGAGCACGTTGGGCGCGCTCTCCGAGGGGCGCGGCGAATCCGGCCAGGCCGGGGACGACTCTTCGGTCGTGCGTCCGATGACCCCGGTGAAGGGGGTCCCATCTTTGTAAGTCTTGAGAGCCATTTTTTCTCCTTATCAAATGTGTCAATCGAAAGATGCGGGCGGTGCCGGGTCGAGACTGAGGCTGAAATTTACTTGCCTCACCAGGAGTCGGATTTGCCCGATCAGTGTGATCGATCCTGTTACTACGGTGCCGCGCCGCCGTTGCTGAACAGCATTTGCTGAGCGCCGCCCGCCGTCTGAAGGTTCAAGCCACCAGCGCCATCCGGACCCCCGGCGGCCACTTCATCGAGCAAGTTCAGGAATTGTTGGTCCATGGAGCCTATATCACAAGCCGCCATGACGTCCGGCGTCACGGAGATGGAAAAGCCGTTTTGCTGGGAGTAGGTTCCGGAGAACGTATTGCAATCGGCTTGGCCCGTCGTTGTCCCGTCGGTATTAAAGACGATGGTATACTTGTCCGGGTCAGGCACTCGGGTTGAACTGCCGGCCGCCACGTCGTTGAGCGTTTGCCACTTCCAGACGATGCCCGTGATGGCGTTCGCATCGGCCGGAGCGGCTGTGGCCGGCGTTTCGGGCGTGTCCGTCGAGGTGCAGGCTACCGCCAGCAACCCCACGATCAAGACCATTAATACGACTACTAAATATTTGGGTTTCATATCCTTATCTCCATTTGGGCTGCCGGTATGTCTACCGTCTCACCCAGCTATTTCTCCAAGGCGACAGCCGGTGGCGCGGCCGCCTCGACGTGTTGACTCATCCGCCTGGCGGTTGGGATCAAGATCAGCGGCGTGATGATGGAAGCCACCAGCACAAACGGCAGCGTCATCGTGCCGGAAAAATTCAA
>JAACJX010000540.1 GCA_014237545.1 Ardenticatenia bacterium
GGCCGCGTGTTTAAGGGCGTTGTTCAGCGCTTCTTCCGCCACGCGATAATACTGTAATTGTACTTGTGGTGGCAGTATTTGGTCTAATTCGACGACATAACGGACGCGGATGCCCGAATGGCGCTCCACAGTGTCGAGGCGAGCTTGCAGAGCCGCGGCCAATCCTTCCTTCTCCAGTTGCGACGGCCGCAATTCATGCACCAGCAGGCGCATCTCCTTGAGCGCTTGCTGCGCCAGCTCGCCCAGACGCTTAATCTGCTCCTGCGTGGCGGCCATGTCGCCCCGTTCGGCGCGGCGNCGGGCGACCTCGGCCAGCAGGGAAAGGCTGTAGAGCGATTGGGTAATGGCGTCGTGTAAATCGCGCGCCAGCCGGCGGCGCTCGTCCTGCGCGGCCTGGGTCGCGGCCTCCTGCACCTCTATCTGCCGGGTGATGTCGATCATCGCCCCGATCATTCGCGTCGGCGTGCCCGTGGCGTCGCGGAAGATATAGCCGCGGTCGAGCACGTGGGCGAATTGCCCGTTAGTGCGCCGGAATCGGTAAGTATCGTTCCACTCGAAGTCGGATGAGGCAAGGGCATCGTAGAATCGCTGGGCGACCTGGGCGCGGTCGGCGGGATGCACGTGCTGGATCCACCACTCCACCGGCACCGGGCGGGGCAGCTTATAGCCGAAGACGTCGTACAGGCCCTCGGAAAAGACGATCTCATCGATGATGAAATCCACGTCCCACAGAACATCGTTCGTCACATTGGCGATAATGCGATGGCGCGCCTCGCTGGCCCGCAGCGCCGCCTCCATGCGCAACTGCTCGGTCACCTCGCGGCAGACCGCCAGTCGGGCAATGCGGCCGTCCAGTTCCAGCGCGTAGCCCGTCACTTCCATCGCCATGGGCGTGCCGTCCTTTTTCTGGTGCATCCAGATGCCGAAGCGGGTGGTCTCGGCCGGCATCGTCGGCACGTGATCCAGAAATTTCAGACGGTCTTCCAGCGGGCGGATGTCGAGCATGCTGAGAGAAAGCAGTTCCTGGCGAGTGTAGCCGTAGACCCTGACTGCCGCCGGGTTGATGTCCAGAACCCTGAGCGTCTCCAGATCATAGACAAACACGGGCAGGGGCACGCTGTTGAAAAACAGCCGGAAGCGCGCTTGCGAAGCCTGCACCGCGCCCTCGGTGCGCCGGATTGCGGTCAGGTCCTGGATGATCGTGAGCAGGTATTGCCGGCCTTCCCACTCCTCCACCTGGGTCGACGTGATAATGTGGCGTAATTCGCCGCGCGCCGTGCGCACGCGGCTACCCCGGTCGGACCACGACGATGACCGGTTCAATAACGATGCGTCCGAAGCGTCGAAGACGTCGTCGCGCAGGAAGTAGAACCGGCTCTCCCCGGCCTGTTCGGGATCAAGCAGGGTCTCGCGATCCACCTCCACCAGCCGCGCAAACGCCTCATTGACGTCAACAAAGCGGCCGTCGGCCTGTTCAACCAGCGTCATGGCCACGGGACTGGCGTGGAACATTCGCGAAAATAGGGTGCCGGGGGCGAATGGCGAGGGATTCATCGTTGCTGTTTCCGGTAAATCGGGCGACATTATACTGATCAATGCCTCACGCGCCAATCCGAATGCTTCCAGATAAATAAATCGGTCAAACAGGTCAAACCGGGACCCGTACGCTCAGGACTGTGCCTTTTTCGGCGCGGGAACAGACTGACATCTCGCCATGCAGATCGCCCACGCGGCGGCGGATGGCCGCCAGGCCACCGCCCTCATCCATCTGTGCCGGGTCGAAACCCTGGCCGTTGTCCTCTACCTCGAGGACGATGTCTTCACCCTCGGATGAGAGGGACACGGTGACGGTCGTGGCCGAGGCATGGCGGAGCGAGTTGTTGAGCGCTTCCTGGGCGATCCAGAATATCTCGCGCTGCAAGCGCGGAGGGATCGGCGCCAGCGTGTGATCAATCAGGCGGGCGCGGATGCCGGCGCGGTGTTCGACCGCCTCCAGACGGTGGCGCAGCGCCCCGGATAAGCCTTCCTGCTCCAGCACGCCGGGGCGCAAATCGTAGAGCAGCAGCCGCATCTGCCGCAGTGTCTGAACGGTCAGCTCGCCCAGGCGACCGACGTACTCGGTGACGATCTCTTGCTCGCCGGCCAGCGCGCGGCGGCGGGCGGCCTCGGCCAGGAGGCTGATGGTATAGAGCGACTGGCTAACCGAATCGTGCAGGGTATGGGCCAGACGCTGCCTCTCCTCCAGGGCGGCGTTGGCGGCCACGTCGGCCAGCTTGAGTTGTTCGGTGATATCGACCATGCTGCCGATGAAGCGCGTGGGGCGGCCGGTCTCGTCGCGAACGATGTGGGCGTTGTCCAGCACGGCGGCGTAGTTGCCATCCGCCCGCCGGAAGCGGTATTCGCTCGTCCAGTAGCCGGCAACCGACTCAAGCGCCTCGTCGATGGAAGCCACGACGGCCGCGCGGTCGTCGGGGTGCACCAGTTCTCGCCAACTCTCGGACGTGCTAACCTGGGCTGATTCATAGCCGAATTGGGTCTGTAGCCCGGCGCTCCACGTGACCTGATTGGTGCTCAAGTCCCGATCCCAGATGGCGTCGGCCGTCATATCGGCGATGAGGCGCAGGCGTTCCTCGCTGGCCTCCAGCGCGGCCTGAACCGCGCGCTGTTCGGTGACGTCCTGGATAATTGACAGGGTCACCGATCGCTCGTCGAGCATGAACGAGTAGCTGGAAACCAGCGCGTCGATCATGCGACCGTCCTTCAACCGGTGGCAGGTGAGCGCGGCCTGGCCGCCATCGAGCGCGTTCAGCGGCGCGGCCGCAGAAAAGCCGGCCGGCAGCAGATCGGCCAGCCTCAGGCGCAGAAATTCGTCGCGGCGATACCCATAGAGGGTCGTCGCCGCCGGGTTCACGTCCATGATGCGGCCGCTTTCCTGATCGATGACCAGCAGCGGCAGAGGAACACTCTTATAGAACAGGCGAAAGCGGTTCTCGAGATGTTCAAGCTCGAGCCGCGCTGCCTCATGGGGCGTGATATCCTGAACGATGAGAAAGAAGTATTCGTGCCCCTCTATCTCCTCCAGGTGTAGGGACAAGACGCAGAAGCGCCGCTGGCCGTCGCGGCGGGTGATGGAGATGGGGATATCGGCCAGCTGCCGATTTTGGCGCAGGGCGTGGAGCAGCATGCCTGTGTCCAGTTGCAGGTCGGTGCCGACAGAGGTGAACGGCTGGCCGCGCAACTCGTCGCGGGTGTAGCCGAGGAGGTCAGCCAGGGTGGTGTTGGCGTCCACGTAAGTACCGTCGACGGCCGAGAGCAGGCCCATCCCGACAGGGCTTTCAGAGAACACGCGCCCGAAGAGGGAGTAGCGGTCGATCAGGCTGGTCGTCGTTGATTCCTCCATATTGCCTGCATGAGCACCATTGTAACGAAGTCGCGCCGCGATTCCAATACCCGTCCCTCGTTGCCCGCCGGCGGCTTCCGCAAGCCCCTATTAGCCGGTCATGGGCCGATAAGACGCCGGCCGCTTTTTTGCCTATAATCTCCCTCATCTTACTTGCAGGGAGGATCGTATGCGAAAACTTCAAACGCAGGGTGTCCATCACATCACCCTTATCGGCGCGGACAAGCAGACCTCAATCGATTTTTGGGAAGGGGTGCTGGGGATGCCGTTTCTGTTCGAGCAGCCCAATCTGGATGTGCCCGAAGAGAACCATCTTTACTTTGATCCCGGCGACGGGCGGCTGATCACCATCTTCACCCGCGAGGACCGCAAGCCGATGGCGCGGCCGACGCCGGAAGTCATCGGCGCGGTGCATCACATCGCCTTCAACGTTTCGCGCGCCGTCTACACCCAGGTCGTCGAGCGTCTGGCCGAGCGCGGTATNGACAACAGCGGCGAGGTGGATCGCGGCTTCATGTATTCGATCTACTTTCGCGATCCGTTGGGGTTCCTCATCGAGCTGGCGTCGTACAAGTTCGAGCCGCCGGTGGGCTTCACCCATGCCGAGGTGCTGCTTGAGGCTCACCTGCTGCGCGCCGAGCGCGGCGACTACAACATCACCGACGCGCACCTGGCCGACGCCATCGAAGCGATGACCCGCCGCTCGACCCGGTCGCTCTCCGAAGAGCGCGGCCCTCGCGACCCGTACGCGCGGCGGTAGNCCGTCTTAGAACTCGGCCGCGGCCGGAATGATCTCGCGGCCGAAGGTCTCTAGCGGGACGATCTCGTGAACATTGGGCATGTTGAAGATGGCGTGCTGGATGCCCATGCCGGCCAGAGAACGACACAGATCGATGACTTCGCCCGCCGTCATCTGCCCCGGCGCGAGGTGCACAGTTCCCAACGTCGTCTTCTCGATCGCCTCATACGGCCGGCCGATCTCGTCGCAGTGGCGCTTCAGGACATCGAGCTTGTGGCGCAGAACGTCATCCCCGGCGCGGGCAAACAGGTTGCATGCGTCGGCGTAGCGGGCCACCAGCCGCAGGGTCTTCTTCTCGCCCATGCCACCGATCAGGATGGGCGGGNGGGGGNGGCTCANGGGCANGGGNCTGAGGATGGTCTCGGCCAGTTGNTAGTGGGGCGAGGCGAANGGCTNCCNNTTGCCGGCGAACATGTGGTGGGCCAGNTGCAGCGTTTCCTCCAGCCACTCGAATCGCTCCCTCACCGGCGGGAAGGGAAAGCCGAGACCGGCCGCCTCGCGGTCGTACCAGGCCGCGCCGACGCCGAAGTAGGCCCGGCCGCCGGACAGGACGTCGAGGTTGGTGACGGACTTGATGAGAAAGGCGGGGGCGCGATAGATGACGCCGGAGACGAGCGCCCCCAGCCGCGGCCGCTCGGTGACGGCCGCCAGGTAACTGAGCGCGCTATAGCTCTCCAGCATCGGCTCTTCGGCCCGGCCGAGCATGGGCTCCAGCTGGAAGAAATGGTCCATGACCCATATGCTGGCAAAGCCGGCGGCATCGGCCGCGCGGCCGATCTCGGCCAGCGTGGGCGCGATGGCCGCGTCGCCGCCCGGCCACGTGAAGCGGGGGATCTGTAAGCCGATTTTCATGGCATAATCCGGAAAACTCAGACAACCGGCGGCCTGCCAGGACCGCCGGTCGGGGCAATTCAGACTGGAGTGATCCTGCTGGGGGTTATTCGGGCAGCTCTTCGTAGACGCCCAGACCGCGGGCGACGAAGTCCGGCTCCCGGTTCCAGGTCTCGTCTTCGAGCGTTTCCAGGTCGGCGGAGAGGTTCAGGCGGTTCCCCTTCTGGTCATAGTCGCCGACGTAGACGGTGGGCACAAAAGCCGGCCCGCCCAGGACGATGCTCTGGAGCACGAGATAGGTGCGATAGAGGCGCAACTCCTCGTTCACATCCTCGATCGGCCGGTGGACAAAGCGAAGCGTGACGCCGATCCGTTCTCCGTCCCGAGTGTATACCTCTGTGAATTTCTTAAGGTTTTTGGACCGAAGCATGTCGATGGTTTCGGTCGGTTGTAGGTGAGTCCGTCGCAACATGTAGCTCTCCTGAGAATGGCATGGAAAAAGGGCAGCAGCGAAGATAGTTACATTTTACTTGAGAGAGGAAAACGGCACA
>JAACJX010000048.1 GCA_014237545.1 Ardenticatenia bacterium
GTGGTCAGCCCGCCGCTGCCGCGGTAGGGTAGGCCATAGCGCCGCGCCATTTGCCCGCCGACCAGGGCCGCCCAGGCCGCCTCGGGCGTGCCGAAGGCCGGACTACCGCGGCGCAGGTCGAGGTTGGTCGTGAAACCACCATAGATGACCGGCGCACCCGGTCGCACCAGTTGCGTCAGCGTCGCGCCGGCCAACACTTCGGCGTTCTGCTGCGCCAGCGCCGCGGCCATCGTCACCGGACTCATCGCCCCGGCCAGGATGAACGGCGTGATGAATGTCACCTGCCCGGCGCGAGCATAGGTGATCAGCCCGCCGAGCATCCGCTCGTCAAAAACCAGCGGGCTGTTGACGTTGATGACGTCGCCCGTCACCGGGTCGCCGTCGAGCGAGCCGTAGACGATCTGCATCATCGCCAGGGTGTCGGCGGTGATAACGCGGCCGTGGGCGCCTTCCATGACGACCTTGTCGGTCAGCGTCAGCCCGGCGCGCACTCGATGGAGATGGCGAAAGTTGACCGGGACATCCTGTGGCGTCACCTGTTCCCACGCAGCGAAGTGCAGGGCGTGGCAGGATTGGGAGAGCTTCAATAGCTTCTCATAGTCACTCATCGTGCCTATACGGCGGCCGTGGTCGAGATCGGTCACGTAAACCATCCCACCGCATGGCCCAAAGGCGATGGAATCGCCGCCAATGATGACGTCGTGGGCCGGGTTGCGCGCCCGCCNGTGGAACGAGGCCGGCGCGTTGGCCAGGGCTTCTAGCACCAGCCCCCGGTCGGGCCAGACGCGCCGCGCCGCCCGATCCNCCTTAGCCCCGGCTCGCTGCCATATGTCCAGCGCTTCCTCATCGAGGAAATCGATGCCTGTATTCTCCAAAATGTCCAGCGAGGCCAGATGGATACGTTCCAGGTCGTCGGGGTCGAGCCAGTCGTAGGGCGGTCGAGGGTTGCGAAGCGGCCGAAAGGGAATATCGAGCAGCGGTAGCGTCGGTAGAGTTCGTTGGCGGCGAGGACGGTGTTGGGACATGGAGCGATTATATGAGAAAACATCCCAGCCGTTGTATTGAAATAGACACAACTAAAGTTCAAAACAGTGGTGGAAACATCCGCCAAGTATCGGCGCAATATGAATCGTACTCTTGCCCAAATTCCTTGTGCAGTCCGGCCTCTTCTCGCTTCATGCGCGCGATCAGCGCCGGCAGGAGAATCAATCCGGTTACAACCGCGCCTGTGATACTGCCAATGATCAACGGCCAGCCGGCCGCCCACAACACCGCGGCCGAATACATCGGATGTCGAATGAACCGATAAGGCCCGGAGCGGATGAGCTGACTGTTAGGCTGGACGGTCGCTCGCGGTTGGTAAGCCTGGGCGAGAGCTAACCGCGCGCTGATGCCGAGGGCCACGGCAGAGAACCCGAGCAGGATGCCCAAAACAGAGAGCCAGGAAGGCAAGTTGCGCGCCGGGCCATAAAGCCGATCGATGACCGAGACAGGAACGGCGAGTATTAAGGCAAGAGGAATCAGGATATCGGTCCGATCGCGGGGGCCGCGCGGCCGGCTGACATCGACAAATGCCGTCGCCACCAGCCACATGCCGGCAGTCAGGGCGACGAAAAGTGTCTCAGCCCAGTCATCCTCAAACCAGAGCCATTCCCCGGCCAGAACCGCGGGCAGGGCGAAGGCGATCAGGAATACAAACGGTATGGCAATCAACCACTTGGATCGATTTGTCATNNGTNCCGCCAATCAGNNAGGNNAACCNATCNANTNGNTCACNCCNGNCTANCCGCGNAANTNCCAGTCAAAAAANCGCTCCGTCCGGCGCTGCCAATCCATCTCCGTCTCGTGGCGCAAAAAGCCGTGGGGCTCGCCAGCGTATGTTTTGTATTCAAACACTTTATCAAGCCGCCGCAGCGCCTCGGCCCACTCCTCCGACGCTTGCGGCGGCACGACGTCATCCTCCAGCCCGTGGAGCAACAGAACCGGCGCGCGCACGTTCTGCATCTCGTGGATGGGGGAGGCGGCGCGGTAGACCGTCCAGTTGTCGCGTGGGTGACCGAGCATCATCTCGGTATAGAGCCGCGTCGTGCGCTCGCACTGCGCCCAGGACGAGTAGACGTTGGCGTCGCCGTACTTGCTGACGCCGCAGGCGAACAGATACTCCGGGTCGCGGCTCAGGCAGCAGGCGACCATGTAGCCGCCATAGCTGGAACCGAGGATACCGATACGTTTTGGGTCAATCCCATCCAGCGAGTGGAGATATTTTGCGCCGTGGAGCACGTCCTGCGTGTCGCCNANNCCCCAGTCGTTGTAGTTGGCGTGTTCGAAGTCGCGGCCATAGCCGCTGCTGCCGCGGAAGTTGGGNGTGAAGAAGGTATAGCCCTTGGCCAGCAGGTATTGGGCGAAGGCGTCCCACTGAAAGCGGTAGGCATCGGCCGGGCCGCCGTGTGGCCGGACGATGGCCGCGCCGTTGGGTTGCTTTGGCCGCCACAACAGCGCCGGAATCTCCAGACCGTCGTAACTGCGGTAGTAGAGATGTTCCGGCGTGACCAACTCATGCGCGTCCAGGGCGGGCGGCATGGAGAAGGTCAGTTGGATCATCCGCCCCCCGTCAACCTCGACTCGATAAATGTCGGGCGGGGTCGTCGCGTCCTCGAACTCCACGGTTAGAAAGCGTCCATCAGGAGACCAGTTTGGCGCGGCGAAACAGCCGTTGCCCATTCGCAAGTCACGCGTTTCGCCCGTAGCTGCATCGACCAGCAACAGGTCAATCGCTCCCTCGCCGCTGACCGTGGCCACCAACTGGCGGCCGTCAGGCGACCAGGCGAACTCGATGACGTCGCGATTCAGGCGCGTTAGTTGGCGCACGCCCTCGCCGTCGGGCCGGATGAGCCAGATCTCGGCGAAGCCGGAGCGCTGCGAGAGGAAGGCGATTGCCTGCCCGTCCGGCGCCCACTGCGGCGACCAGTCCTTCTCCTTGGGCGTGCCGGTGAGCGCTCGGGTCTGCTCCGTCTCGACCTCCACTAGGCGCAACTCCCAGCGGTTGAGGTCATCGAACGGCCGGTGGGTGTAAGCGACAAAGCGGCCATCGGGCGACGGCGCGGCCTCCATATTTTCGCCGCCGTTGCCGCCGGCCAGGAGGCGCGGCCAGCGGCCGTCGCGGTCGGTCAGCAGNAANACNAANGANTCNTCCCGCGTCGCGCCGACGATGAGACCANGGCTGTCGGGCATCCACACCGGACCGAACGCGCCGCTGGTGAAATCNGTCACGACGNGNGGCAAGGCGCTGCCGTCTGAGGGGACGACGCAGACGTGGCCGTGCTTTGTGAAGGCCAGCCACCGTCCATCGGGCGACCAGCGCGGCGGGCCGTCCCACCAGTAAATCGTTCGCGCCCGGTCGGGCGAGAGNCGCGCCGGCCAGCCGCCGGCCACCGGCAGGGTGAAGATNTCGGANCGNCCGTCGCGCTCCCAGACNAANGCCACGTTCTCCCCNTCAGGCGATAGCTCNTGGTGGTGGATGAGGTTGAGGGAGTTGATGAGGTCGAGGCTCCAGCCGTCGGGGGGCCGCAAGTCGGGCCGGTCGATGGACGGCCAGCCGTTACGGTCGTATTTTTCGGGGATTGACAATTTTGCACTCATGAGAGCTCCGGGTCATTCAACTTCATTCATCCTGTCATCGGTTCTCTTAGGATACCACCGATTTTGCTACAAATTCCATGGAAGGATAATCATCATCCGGAAATAGAACGGGCCCGGCAACCTGGCCGGACCCGTCGGTCATCTGCTCAAACTGGCTCGAATGCTACCCAAATTATCGGATGGTTCCCGGTAGAAAGATAATGAATTCGTCCTCACCAACGCTCTCTCCGGCTACCGGAGCACCAAAGCTGACCTCGTACATGCCTTGCATGGCATTCGGGTTGGCATGGGAAATCTCGGTGAAGAACGAAGCACCCGCCGGCCCTTCGAGGACAATATAGTAATAGTAACCTTCCTCAGGGATGATGGTCCAGTCGCCGATAAGCGTTTGACCGTCAGATTGTAAGAGCCGGAGGCGGGGGTGAATCCCCAGAGCCAAGCTGGTCAATCGCAGGATGTACTTACCATCGCCCATCAGGGTACTTTTGAAGACATCCTTGTCCCCGGCGCGATCGATCTGGCCGCGCTTTGGCTGGTTATCGGAGTAGACAATTGTCGGATTGGTAAACTGGTCGGTATGGTCGTCGCTCGTGTAGCCTGTAACGGTTATCTTTGTTTCCGCCGTCAAGTTGAAGCTCTCGCCTACTGGAGATCCCAGTGTCCAGGGGATATCCATTTGACCCACGTTGGTGAACGCCGCCTGACCCGACGAATTGTTGAATGTAGCCTTCACCACATATTCTCCGTTTTGGTTGTACGGCAGGATGCCTGCATACTGGCCATCGTTGATGAGGTAGTCCGGGGCAACGCCATCGTCCTTAAGAACTAAGGTGCTCTGTGTGCCATTAGGTGCAGTGACCTGCACCGCTAGGCCGGCCTGGGCAACTGTTAGCCCCTGGCGGGATAAGTGAGCCACCAGCAATGCCGGTTGCGGGTATGTGATGGTGCTACCGGCCTCGGCAGCGACACTGGCTGAATAGATTGGTTCGTCATTCCGTAGCGAAGGGGGAACCCACTGGTAGCTGAAGTACCTGCCTGCCTCCGGATGATGGGGGTTGGCACCTGATATTTGTATCGTGGGCCATCCATTTGTGTTTCCCCCTGGCCGAGGGGCAACCTGGGCTAATTCTGGATAAAGTTTCCGTCGAGGTTTATTGCCCAGCCACGATTGCGGCGGATCTGATGAGCGGATCAATGTGTCCCAAGCATTCGCCTTATAATAATAATATTGGGAATTAAACTTGTGGTAGGGGTTTNTTTCGAAATTTTCATCGTGAGAGAAATTCAACCAATACAGGTAATAACTGGCGTTTTGCAAAGGACAAGAAGGTGGGCCAAGTTGAGGGGTTGCTGCACAATGCTGGTTACTCATCACGGACCACTGGATTCTTTGACTATTTGGTAACAGTCCCCAACTATTATTTAGTGGATAGTTATATTCATCGAATAGACCGTAATAGTAGTGTCCCAATTCGTGTGCGAGCGTATAACCCGTAGATTTTAGGTTCTCAANCGCATACCCCCAGGGATCGTTGCAAAGTGGCCTTCCTTGAGAATCGGTTCTTGGGAATATGTCGCCCATATTCAGCTTCTTATAAGTCTTATAATAAGTATCATATTCCTCAGGTTCCCAATAACCACTCAATACTGCGCTGGGGTGCCAGCATTGATGCCATAATACGTGGACATTCCGATAGTTTTGATTGTTTTGGTAGAAAGTGATTTTGCCCAGGTAATGACGCCCTTCGCTCATCTCATAGATGGCGTCGGCCGCATAACGTGCGATATCCTGATATTTCGAGCGCTCATTCTGAGGTACGTATCGATAAAACGAGATATCCAAATCTATCTTGCGGGTGTTGGCGGGTGGCGCGACCACGGTATTGCAAGCGACAAACTCGACATTATCCAGCCACAGTCGGCTGTGTTTGCCATCGCCATCATTCTTCAGATAAAAGACGAGATTTACCGTTTGACCGAGAAACTGATTGGTGGGCAAACTCCATGTTAGTTGTTGCCAACTATCTTGTACTGCAATCCCAGTTGCATAAGTCAGAACCTGACTGTTGGCGGCATTGTTTACCTGCACATACAATGTTTCTCCGGGATCCAACAATTGATAGGTCGAAAACTTTACATACACCGATTGAGCCTGTGCTGGAAGCGTCACCTTCTGGTAAAGGTATGCGTCCTTGCGGTTCGTTGTGGACATGTACAAAGCGCGTGTGCCATAGCCACCTTGTACATACTGTACATCACCTAACCACGACCATGATGCCTGGTTACTGTCGAAGNCACCGTTAGCGATATATGTATAANACGCGTCCGCTTGATTGGGATTTTCGTATTGGAAGGGTTCGGCGGAAGGTGATAATTCTTCCTCCGGCTCCATAGAGACACCTAGCGTGCCCACCTCGTTAACGCCGGTCAAGTCCGTCGCGGGAATAGATTCACCCTGGGAGACCTGGTTTTCGGCCGCGCGTTCGCTGTCACCCTCAAGTTGGATCGTTTGGCCCAGTTGAAGTGGCGTAGAAGGCGCAGGCATCGGTACTTCAATTATTTCGGGGCTGGATTCGGCAATCCGATCGCCTTGTCCGAAGACTACAAATGGCAATAGAAGGGCAAACANTACGACAATGGCCATCAGACGGTANAAATGGCTACGTTTCATGATAATCCTCCTCGTAAACATTTTCGAACACACACCATCCCGATGCCGCCGGTAACCCGGGNCATAGAATAGAGCCCGGCTGTAAGGCCGGACTCATTATCCACTGTTATGCTCTCCGTCCGGCGCTTCGCAACTGGTCCATCTACGCCGATCCTCCCGAAATTACTTGTGCATTTGATGAATATGGAGCGCAATCACCTTCGCGATTAAGGCCCCGGGACCAGGTAAATGTACCCGTTGCCAACACTGCACTTGTGCGGCGGCACATTAGTGCACTTATAGTCAACCGCCTGGTCCATTTTAGCCGTGTAATGCCCGATGATCGCGCCAAGGGGGCTTNTCCACTCGATCTTCTGAACGATGTAGTAGTAATTAGCATACTGCGACGGCAATACGTTGAGCTTGGGCATCCTGACGGAACTGGAGCCGGCGGCAATGGTTTTGCTCTTCACGGGCGTCGTATAAAACTTGACCCACTTGGTGCCGTTGTAGCGCCAAATCTCGTAATAATTCCGAACCGTTTGCGAGCCAGAGTAGCCGGCCATGCGATAAACAACGGTACCGGCATCGTACAGTTGCGGCTTTAGGTTGTTGTAGAGGGTGCCATTGACCTTATAGATAGTAGCTTTTCCCGTTCCAGATCCGTGATAGGCGTCCGCTCGTTTGGCCAGTGGACCCAGGCTGCTCAAGACAATTGCGAGAATGAAAAAGATTGCGACGACCTTCATGCGAGTGTTCATTTGTCTCTCCTGTATCTGCTTGTCACATCTGCTGGTTAACTGCCAGCATTATCGGAGATTTCGGCATCGCACGAATCAGTTATTCTACGTAATTGCATTACCTACTTTTTCGTCCTATGTGGAACACAAGGTAATGCGCGCGTGA
>JAACJX010000506.1 GCA_014237545.1 Ardenticatenia bacterium
GTCGGGGTTGTATACGACTCGGGCCGAACCCGTGATGTGATTCACGGTCACATCGGTAACGCCGTAGAGTGAGATCAGGCCGTTATGGATTCGAGCGGCGCACGTAGGGCACCCCATGCCAGAAATAGCCAACAGGGTTACATCCGTCTTCCGATATTCCGCCGTCGCAAACTTTCTTTCCAGTGGTTCAACGTGACAATTATGCTCCATCTGATACCTCCAAATTCAACGATAGTGCTTCGCCGGGCCAAACTCAGTATTGAAATTGCCGGTGGGGGCGTGTCTTGCGCTTTTTGGTCTTGATGCCCAATTCGGGCCGAGCATAAGCTTTGGGCATTCGCTCGAATTCCGCCTGGCACTTAGGACAGCACAGGAAGTAGTCCGTCCCTTCATATGCAATGACAATATGTGCGCTGTTGCGATTCACATGCTTGCCGCATACTGGATCCGTTATCATCGTTAGTTCTCCTATTTCACACTTGTATAGCTCTTATAATGGGTGTGTTGCAACACCTTTTGTCAAATCAGGGGCTGTCATATCCACACAGGCTAATATGAGCCCGATTAAAGTACCATAGGTCGTAGACTTTTCTTTACATGGTTGCATCTCTTTATTATGGCGGCCATGCTCCAGAGACCTCTACCAGTTGGACGACATCGCCGCCGGAGATGCGCCAACCTCGCGGCGTTCTGAGTAGGGCCAGATTTTGAGTTGATTTGGCACTATAGATAGCTGTATTGCCGCGAACAACACTGAAGTGGAGTCTATAGCTCACTCTGGCCAAGCCATCGCTCTGGTGAACTTCTACCTCATCTATATCGAACGAATGGAATTGCACAGCACTATCGTTGGGTAATTGAGAGACAAACGTCTTGAACGCTTGCTTAACCTCACCCAAGCCGACTGCCTGCGCGCCTTCCGCCTCAGTGGCAAAATAAACGTCCAGCCCATTCGAGTCGCGCCCATTCAGCGCGATGAGTGCAGCCGTTTGTACCTCGTCCATCAGGCGACGCAGATCGCGCTCATCCGATGAACGCGCGCTGATAAACCAAACGGCACCGCCCGCAACGGCCAACAGAACGAGAAGGAACCATAGTTTTCTCATGGGTGCCCGTTCTTATCCTCACCTGAGTGCAGGTGATCGTCTCTATGCCCTACGCCGTGACCTCGATGCATGAAAAGATGGATTAACGGACATAGGAGCAGCAGTACGTACGGCAGCCCATAGGCAACATGGGGCAAATGCTCCACGATCAGGAAAATACCGCCAATAGCGAGGAGACCCAGCATCAACAGTCCAATACGCGAGCGCAAAAAGGCTTCGATTGAAAACGATGTTTGTGACATGACATTGTCTCCACTATATGCTTGCCCTTATCAAAGGCGCTTTGCCCGCCGTTGTCTTGGGAATGGCCTGCACCCGTTGCACCGTAATGGGCGGCGCGACAGCGCCTTGCTCGGCCAACGACCGGTCTAGTGCGTCTACAAACAGATGGTCA
>JAACJX010000310.1 GCA_014237545.1 Ardenticatenia bacterium
GAAATGGCCCCGGCCATCTAGCGGACCTTTCAGAAGCATAGAATAAACGTCAACGGGACTGGCTCATCACCAGTCCCGTTTTTTATTTCTTTGATTCGTGCGGAAGTATCAGTTGGACTCAGGAGCGGCCGCCTCGCGCACCAATCGCGTCGATGCCACAGCCATCCCCAGCACCATCCAGAAAATCGTCACCGCGTGGTGGAAGTCCATGTTGAACAGGTAATGGTCGAAGACACCGGCGACGAGCGCCCCCACCAGAGCGGCATGGAGCCCCAGCCATACAGCATCCCGGCGCTCGTCGGTCCGCGCTGCCTTGCGGTTTCTGAAGGCATAGACAAAAACGGTGCCGATAACGCCGAAAAAGGCAGACAGGCCAAATAGTCCCATCCGTCCGGCGATGGTGAAGTACACGCTGGCCACGGCCGTGTAAAGGTCGATATCCGGTGATCCGGCGAAGCCCACGCCAAACACCGGGTAGCGGGCAATAAGGCGCAGCGCGTCTTTATATTCACCGAAGCGCATCTGCGTTGCCAGGTCAGNCCCCTGGAACCCTTCCAGAAACCGGGCGATGTAGGCCTGCGTGAAGGGCAGCAGCAGTAACAGCAAGGCGGCAACGAGCATATAGGGGATCAGGCGACGATAGCGAGCCACGGCGACGAAACCCAAACCGGCGGCCAGCCCGAGCATGGCCCCGCGCGAAAACGTCAGGACGAGGGCCAGCAACACCAACCCGGCAATGCCCCAGATGACCCACCGCCGGAAGAGCGGNTTNCGGGTCGCGATCTGNGGGCCNACCAACGCGCCGATCATCAATANTAGNCCACCNAGCGAATTGGGATCGACCGAGGTGCCGATCGCNCGCTCGGAAAGCTCGGGGTTTTCTTCAATGTAGCGGATGACCCAGCCGCCNGGATAACCGACACGGCTCAGCGCATTCAGGGCGCTATTGGCCGTGTCGTCGGGCAGAAGCCACAGGCCGATAGCGATGATGGCCGCCGCCGCGCCCATCAACAGCAATAACTGCACGAGTCGCTCCAGCCGGACCCACGTGCGGCAATAGTCGATCACGATGAGGACAAAGCCGAGGCTCAGCAATAGCTCGGCGAATTTGCGCAGCAGCGTGGGCGTGAGCGGGCCGTTGGCCAGGCCGAAAATGAAGGCGAAGACGGCCGCGATGATGAACAGGATCAGCGGTAGGGCGACCGGCGCGGTGATGATGCGCCGCTGCTTGCCGGTGACGATGCCCAGAAGCCAGACGACAATCGCCGCCCCCAGGGCGAAATCGAGGAAGGTCGGCGTCAGGCCGATGTCNACCGGCAGGGTCGCGAAGGGCAGCAGCGCGACCACGGCGATGACGGCAAAGAAACCGAGCTCGCTATTGCGCAGCACCAGCAGGGTGGACAGACCGCCAAGGATAACGGCCGCCCCGGCAATCGGCCCGCCGAAGGCCAGGACGATGCCGGCTAACACCGCCGTCGCCCCGGCGAGCAAACCGAGTGTCAGAGCCGAGTCGGCCGGGTTCATGCGAGGGCGCTCGCGGCTCAAGTTTTCCGTGGGAGATTGTCTGTTACCGGCCGTAGCCATCGTTAATCCACCCTCACCAACGTCAATGTCAGGAAGTCATCCGTCAGGCGACCGTCAGGCGTCACCAGTTGCAGCCGGTCGAAGCCTCCACCGGGGGTGACGGTGTAGACGCCAAGGATAAGCGGGTAGGCGTCGGGCGGCGTGGCCGGATCGATCGACAGCGGATAGCGCACCTCAACGACCTCTCCGGCCGGCCACTGGCTGGTGGGTTGCGAAGGCGGGATATCGGCCGCGGCGTAGCGCGTCGTGTCGGCCCCCACGATTTGCGCGAAAAAGGTGTAATCATCCGGTAGAGTCTCCGCCGGCCGCCAGTAGGCTACCAGGTCTACGGCTCCGCCGGCCGCCACGCGTCGCGGCTCCACGGAAAACCCGACCAATTCCAGCCCGTGCTCAAAGAAAATCGAGACGGGATTCGGATATGGCCCATCACCCGCTAGAAGAGGCAGCGATCTGAGCCTGACAGCCTCCTCACCGGATGGCGTTTTTAAGCGCTCGCCGGTGGAATAATCGTAGAGGCCGGCCACGAGATCCAGGTCAGCCGGCGCGACGACCGTGGCCGGTATCGTCAGTGCGTATTCATCGACAATGCGTTGCCCCGGCTTGAGAAAGCGGGTCGGCAACAGGCCTCGTCCAGGGTACATATCCCGTTGGGCGATCGGCCGGCCTAATGCTGGATCATTGAGATGAACAAATACGCTCCAGTCTCGTTCCATGGCTTGCAGGACTTCCCATTCCAGCCGGACGCGCAGCATTGAGCCCGGCCTGAGGTCGTCGTATTCTACTTCATATCCGGCCAGGCGCATGGCNTCGCCCAACGTGACGTCNANNCGNTCNGNNANCGGNTCNGACGCGACCNGCGGCTGGTANGCNGGCCGGATCCACANCCACGGAGCGGCCGCGGCCANNNCCAGCATGAATNNNGCNACNCCACCANACNCACGATAACGNGTCGCAAAGACGTCTGCCNNCCCGNNAGGNNGCCGNCCANATCGGCCANNCCGNCCAGGCCGAGGGCNATTAGCGTGGATAGCGACGAGATGGCNGTGAAGACCAGGCGCCCTTGAGAGGACCACGTTGTGGTCGCCCACTGAATGAGACCGTAAACNACGGCGGCCGAAAAGATAAGGTTGACGATGAGGCCAAAGTGACGTTCGACCGGGCGCAACAGGCGAACGATCCATGGCTCTTGGCTCCGGCTTGTTGCCNTCAGTTCCGCCACAACCAGCCGGCCGAAGANAAGCACAAAACCCACCACAGCCACGACCAGGACGCCATTGAGCGCGGTATAAACCCACTCCGGCATCGGCACGTTGACGCCGCCGAAAAGCCCCCAGAACGACATCATGAAGCCGCGGCGCTCGCCCCACAGTTGCGCCAGCGAGGCGGGATGGCCGCGCTCGCCCAGGACGGCGATGAAGGCATTCCAGCCCAACCAGTCGCCGTACAGGACGATATTGCGGTAGTACCACCAGCCGGCGATCAGCGAGGCCGGCACGAGCACCAGAATGACCGCCGCCAGCAGGCCGCGGACAGCAGGCCAATTCCTGGCCGGTATTTGGGTTTGCGTTTCCCGACCACCGGCGACGAACTGCTGCCAGGAAGCGACGACAGCCGTGCCGAAAGCCATGGGGAAAAGGCCGAGCGTGCCTTCCTTCGTCAGCGCCGCCAGCCCGACCAAGATTCCCACGCCGGCCCACTCCCACCAGTGCACGGGGAAGTAGTTGTCCCGCCGCCGCGTGACGATGCGGATCATCAGCAACAGGGCCAGCGAGGCCAGCGGCACAGCCAGGTTATCATTATTCACCGCGCCGCTGATGAATAGAAACATGGGCAGGAAAGCATTGATGGCCGCCGCACCGAGGGCGATTTCTGGTTGTCCGGGGGCCGTCTCCCCGGCAATGCGATAGGTCAGGTAAACCGTGACCGCGCCCAGCAGCACCGAAAAAAGCCGGACAACCCGGACGGCCAGCAACGAGCCCGACCACGGGTCAGCCGCGGGATCGTGAACCGCCAGATTGGTGTTGCCGTCGGCCGTGATGACGCCATTGTCCACATGCGGGTTGAGCCGTCGGACGCTCTCCATGTCCGATTGGTCAATAGG
Organism: Ardenticatenia bacterium; assembly: GCA_014237545.1. Taxonomy (GTDB): domain Bacteria; phylum Chloroflexota; class Anaerolineae; order Promineifilales; family Promineifilaceae; genus Promineifilum. The sequence goes on from JAACJX010000310.1 coordinate 3,686, forward strand.
GAATGTCAGCAGCGCCCCCAGATAGTAATAGAGCGGCGGCTGGCTGGCTTCCTGGTTCCACGGCCCGGCCAGCGCCGGGTCGAACACCTGCACCGGCAATGGGTTGCCATTGGCCAGATGCCGCACCATCGGGTAGTGCCACAACTCATCCGACGCCTCAAAGGGCGGCGTGACGATGGCATAAGTGAACCCCAGAATCAGGTAGAGAAGAAGGATGAGCGCCAGCAAGCGGCGTTCAATGCGCGGAGTCAAATCCATTACCGGAATTCTAGCAGCCGCCCGCCTATTCGTCATGGGTGGCTTATCCATGATCACCCTACGCCTCTCTGGCGGTAGCCGGCGGGCGATGGCGCGCGAATTTACCCCGTCCAGGCGCGAAGGACCTCTTCATATAATTCGGCTGTTTGAGCGCCGATGGCGTCCCAGCCGTACTTTGCGGCCAGGTTACGGGCTCCACGGCCCATAGCCTGCCGCAGCGAATTATTCGCCGCCAAGGCGAGGATGCTCCGGGCCAGCTGGGCGGGTTCGTCGGGTGGCACAAGCCACATGTTCTCCCCGTGGCGAAATTCGGCCGACGGCTCCNNCGGGCGCGTNGTGATNAGCGGCCGNCCATGGGCCAGGACCGCCATGA
>JAACJX010000664.1 GCA_014237545.1 Ardenticatenia bacterium
GCGGTCGAGCGAGCCGGTGATCTCGTCGCCCTTGGCGGAGACCTATCTGTTATTCATGACTTATGACGTCGATCAGGTCGTCATCGGCGGGGGCGTGACTCGCGCCGGCGACGCATTAGAGCGGCCGTTACGGCAGGCGCTGAACGCGCTGCGGGCCAGTTCGCCGCTGGCCTCGTCCATGATGCCCGACGGGAAAATAGTGATTATTCCCACCGATTTTAACGCCGGAGTGATGGGAGCCGTGCATCTGGCTCCAGCCGCAAGGCGACAAGCCCGGCAGGAGGAAAATGAAGAAATACAAAGATCGATACCCCCTGTCACCGTTTAAACCTGTTTGATCATATCGTGGAAAACCATTTCAAATTTATGCGGAGGAAAGAATGAAACGTTTGATGCTCATAGTTTTGCTGATGGCCCTGACAGCTCTGATGGTCGCCTGCGGCGGCGGCGCCGCGGTTGAAGAGGCTGTGCAGGAAGCCGCGCCGACATTGGAAGCGGCCGTCGAAGAAGTGGCCCCGACTCTGGAAGCCGCGGTCGAAGAGGCTGCCCCCGAAGAGGAAACGACCGCGGAAGGCAGCTTCCTGGAGCGCGCCAAGGCCGGTGAATTCGCCGGCACGACCGTGGGCGTGCTGGGCGTGATGGTGGACGAAGAGGCCCAGAAGATGGAACTGGCCCTGGCGCCGTTTGAAGAAGCGACCGGCATTGATGTCGTCTACGAAGGCTCAAAAGAGTTCGAGACGCAGATCAACGTGGCTGTCGACGCCGGCTCGCCACCCGACATCGCCAATATCTCGCAGCCCGCCATGGCTCAGCGGTTCGCCGCGGTCGGCGCGCTTGTAGACGTCAGCACCTTCCTGCCGCGCGAGAAGCTGCAGGAAACCTACATCGATAGCTGGCTCGACATGGCCACCATGCCTGGCGCCGACGGCGAGGACATCATGGCCGGCGTGTGGCAGCGCGCTTCGGCCAAGAGCATGGTCTTCTACCCCAAGGCCCAGTTCGAGGCCGCCGGTTACGAAGTGCCCCAGACGTGGGACGAAATGCTGGCCCTGACGCAGCAAATCGCTGATGACGGCGATACGGCCTGGTGCATCGGCATCGAGTCCGGCGCGGCGACCGGTTGGGTGGCCACGGACTGGATGGAAAACATCATGCTCCGCACCACTTCGCTGGAGAACTATGACAAGTGGGTGACCGGCGAGCTGGACTTCGCCTCGCCCGAGGTCAAGGCCGCGGCCGAGAAGATGGCCGAAATTTGGCTGAATGACGAATATGTCTATGGTGGCGTGCCATCGATCGTCTCGACGTTCATCGGCGACTCCCCCGTGCCCATGTTCGCCGACCCGCCCGGCTGCTGGTTCCACTCGCAGGCAGCCTGGATCACCGGCTTCTTCGGCGATGAAACGCTCGTGGCCGGCGAGGACTATGACTTCTTCTACCTGCCGCCCATCGACGAGTCCCTGGGACGCCCGGCGCTGGTGGCCGGTGACATGATGGTCATGTTCAACGACCGTCCCGAAGTCCGCGCCCTGATGGAGTTCTTCAGCAAGGCGGAAGGCGTGGAAGGTTGGGTGCGCGCCGGCGGCACGCTGTCGCCCCACAAGGACGCTGACCTCGACTGGTACACCACCTACGTCGATCGCAAGGTAGCCGAGATGCTTCAGAACGCCACGAGCGTGCGCTTCGACGCGTCGGACCTGATGCCGGCCGAAGTGGGCTCCGGCTCCTTCTGGAAGGCGATGACAGACTGGATCAGCGGCTCGACCGACCTCGACACCGCCCTGGCCGAGATCGACGCTTCCTGGCCGCAGTAATTTGCTAGAACTCATCTCATAAATAACGAAGTAAGATAAGAATGCAGCTCAGATGAACAAAGCCGAGATAGTTCTCCAGATGGCGCTCATACCGTATAGCCAGACGACGGAAGTTACCGAGCCAGGCGAACAGTCGCTCGACTTTCCAGCGTCGTCGGTAACGCCGCAGCTGGCGTCCATCCTGGGTCTTGGGTTTCTTCCGATTCCGCCGGTGGGGCGCAATCATCTCAATGCCTTGCTCAGCCAATTGTGCATCCAGCGGGTCACTATCGTAAGCCCGGTCGCCGATAAGCCGTTCGGGCGGGTCAGGAGCGAAAATCGTCTCCAGGGTCGGTTCCACCAGAGTCACTTCATGCGGGCTAGCACTTGTGACGCATACGGCGATTGGAAGACCAGCGCCGTCTGCCACTGCCATGAGCTTCGTGCCTTTGCCCCGCTTGGTCTTTCCCACCCCAGCGCCCCTTTTTTGGCCGCCACGAAGGTGCCGTCGATAAAACACTCGCTGACGTCCAACTCGCCCCGCTCCTTGAGGTCGCGAGCCAGGGCGCGCAGGATATTCTCCATTACGCCCTCGCGTACCCATTTCTGGAAACGGCGATGGCAGGTTTGGTATGGCGGGTATCGCTCCGGCAAGTCTTGCCATTGGGCTCCCGTGCGCAGAATCCACAACACCCCGTCGAGCACTTCGCGCGGATTGCGCCACGGACGTCCCCGTGTCGTTCGTGGCATTCGTTCGTTGTCGGGAATGAGCGGTTCGATAAAGGCCCATTGTTCGTCGGTCAGATTCATTACCCACCTCGTCAGTTCTGGTGGGTAAGAAGATTACATCATTGCTGATTTATGAGATAGCTTCTAGTTAAATGATAGTTGGGTCGTGGCGCGTTAGCGTGGCGCGTTAGCGTGGCGCGACCCAACTTCGCGAATTCGACGAATGGAACGGATCGCAAACAGATCCCTGATCCGTCTCATTCGTCGCATCCGTGAAAGTTCGTAACTGATGAAACAATGAACCCGATGACCGAAAATCTCATTGGCTATAAGCTCATGCTCGCCTTCGAGGGCCGGACGCCCCCGAAGCGTATTCTCGACTGGATCGCCCAACGGCCGGTCGCCGGCTTCTCGCTTTTCCGGCCCCACAACTATGATAGCCCGGCCCAGGTGCGGGAGTTGACAGTTGCCCTGCAACAGGCCGCCCGCGCCGCCGGCCAGCGCCCCTTGCTCATCGCCACCGACCAGGAAGGCGGCCAGCTGGCGGCCATGGGCGACGGCACAACGCAGTTCGCCGGCAACATGGCTTTGGGAGCCACGCGCGATCCGGACCTGGCGCGTCGCGTCGGTCGGGCCATCGGCTTGGAACTGGCGGCGATGGGGGTCAACATCAACTACGGCCCGGTGCTTGACCTGAATACCAACCCGCGCAACCCGTCGCTCGGCATTCGCTCCTATGGCGACGAACCAGGGCTCGCCGCCGAGCTGGGCGCGGCGATGGTGGCCGGTCTGCAATCGGCCGGCGTGGCCGCCACGCTGAAGCATTTCCCCGGCAAGGGCGAGGCGGCCGTCGACTCTCACTACAAGATGCCGGTCATCGCCCACAGCCGCGAGCGTCTGGACCGGGTCGAATTTCCCCCGTTCAAGGCCGGGATCACCGCCGGCGCGAAGCTGCTGATGACCGGCCACTTCGCCATCCCCGCCCTGACGGGCACCAGCGCCTATCCGGCGACCGTCGCCCGGCGCGTGATGAACGACTTCGCCCGTGGCGAATTGGGCTTCGACGGTGTGATCATCACCGACGCGCTGGACATGGGCGCGATTACCCAGGGCGCGGGACAGATCATCGACGTCATCGCCGCCGTGCGTGCCGGGGTCGATCTGATGCTCGTCATGCTCGACGACGACACCCAGGAACGACTCTATGGCGGTCTGGCGCTCGCCTACACGCGTGAGCTGATCGACGACAGCCACATAATGCCATCGCTCGACCGCATCTACGCGCTGAAGCAGTGGGCCGCGGCGCAACCCCAACCCAACCTCGACGTCGTCGGCTGCGCCGAGCACCGCGCGCTTGAAGTTGAGCTGGCGCGCCGCTCGATCACGCTCGCTCGTGACGACGCGGGACTGTTGCCGTTGCGCCTTGCGCCCGATGCGCGTGTCGCCGCCGTCATGCCCGCGCCGAAAGACCTGACCCCGGCCGACACTTCGTCAACCGTCACGCCCCATCTGGCCGACGCTCTGCGCGCCTATCATCCGCGCGTGGATGAATTTGTGACCGCCCATTTGCCCACCGGCACGGAGATCGCCGCGCTGCGCGAGCAGTTGGCCGGCTATGACCTGCTTGTTCTGGGTACGATCAACGCCTCGATGCAGCCGGAGCAGGCGGCCCTGGCCAATGAGTTGCTGGCGTTGGGCATCCCGACGATCACGGCCGCGCTGCGGACGCCGTACGACCTGGCCGCATACCCGGCGGCCAAAACCCAC
>JAACJX010000620.1 GCA_014237545.1 Ardenticatenia bacterium
AAACTGGAGCGCATCGAACGCATCGACCGGTTCTTCGACTGGGCTTATCCCCTCATCTTTTTGGGATTGGTCGGGTTCGTGGCGCTCGTATTCTTTTCGTGAGGCGCGCGGGCGACGTCTATTCACTGGCATCCTGGAGCTGATCGCCGCTCAATGTCAGATTGAGGGTTTTCTGCTGGGTCGGGCAGCAGGCGGGATCGTCGGGCGCGTGGCTCAGCAACTTGACGACAAGGCGGCCGTCCTCGATGGCCAGCGACTTGACCTGCACGCGGTCGCCTAGCAACAACGTGGCTGCGTTTTCGGCCACGCCGTCGCGCGATTCCACAGCCGCCAGATAGACGAAAGAGCCGCTGCCGCCCGAATCGGAAACCAGCATGACAGCCGCGTCTGTCTGTCCGTCGCCATTCAAGTCGCCAAACGCCACCGGCTCGGGCGACAGCGTGACGACGGGACGTGACGCCCCGCCGGCGACGAAGGGATCCCCCTCAAATGTTCCGTCGGCCAGCATGACCGGCTCTTCGAGGATGCCCCGGTAGGCAATATTGCCGAGGGTGTCGATATCCAGTTCGGCTGAGGTCGTGGCCGTGGCGTTCGGTTGCGGTTCTCGAGTCACCTCAGCCGTTGGCGCGAGGGTTGGGCCGGCGGTGGTCGGCGCGTCCGGCTCCGCGCTGTTCAACGCCGGCGTGCTCCCGGCGCAAGCGGCCAAAAGCAGCAGGCTGATAAAGACGACGCCGTGGGTGGCGGCGCGGGTAATGTGCGTGATGAAACGACTTTCTGTTGTCATGTTATTTGTTCGTGGGTTAGGGAAAGATAGACCCACCGGCTGGTAAGAAACCAGTCCTGATTATCCGGTGGGCTTTACCTGGCGGTTTGGAGGTAGGCGATCAAGCCGATATAGCCCGCCAGTTCGCAGCGGGTCATCTTGCCGCCGCGATCGCGCGAGAGTCGAACCCCGGCCCGGCGGCCGTCGAAGTCGGCGTCAACGGCCAGCACGTCGTCGTGCACACGATAGACCGCGTCCGGATCCACATGGGAGTTAATCTGAAGCACACACGGCCCCGTGTGGGCCGCCTCATCCTGGTCGCGCAATTGTAATCGGATGCGAAGGTCGCCCGAATAAACGATGACNGACAGATGGCCGGTCACGTCAACGTCAAANGGGTCCAGNTGCAGGATATCGCCGCGGCCGACGGATTTCCACAGAANTTCGTGCAACTTCAATTCTATTCTTTGGCCGGCCCGCATATTGTCGGCGATAAAGGGGTAGATGGAGGCCATACGTGCTCTCTTCCGGTCANGCACAGCCGGGCGTGGCTTTAGGATCCTCGGCAGGCGAGTTGTGGGTCGATTGAACAGGCTGCATCGGCCGCAACAGGCCCACAACTCCCGACCCGAAAGGGTTATTACGCCGGGACGCCGGTCGATGGCTTCTGCTTCGCAATGCCGGGAATGGCGTGACGGTTCTGGAACAACTGGCCCCACTTTACGAGGTCGAGAAGNACGCCCAACACGATCCACATCCAGTCCCAGCCNGCGATACCGGNCGGGCTCCANACCAGCATATACATGACGGTGGTATAGGGGGCGATGATGAGGCCTAGCAAAGGCCACAGCCAGGCGCCGCCCCACACGGTATCCCACCGTTCGCTGAAGAGCCAGGCCAGGAGCAGCATCACCCGGGGAGCAACGACGATGGCGAAAGCTAATGCGCAACCCAGAATCAACATGGCATTATATCCTTAGTCAAATCGAGCTCTACGCCCCTCTCTTTGATGCTTTTTGACAAATCTATACGGAGATGCGGCGTAGGAGTCAGGCATCACTGGAAAGCTACGGCTGGTCTCCCGGTTGCCTGACCCTTTGACCGGCCAAGAGGGCGAGGTAACGGCGACACGCAGGGGTTCTACAAAAGAGAGATGGTTTCGCCGTTGCCTCGCCTCTATCTCACCTCTGAATTATTTTGCCGATAAGCATGAATCCGAGGCTTCCCCGCCGGCTCTGACTGCCCAGAGCCGGGCAAGGCTACGATGTCTGGTATCCCATTCGTCTGAATNTCAATAATGCGCGCCTTGATGCAGCCCGCGGGACGTACCATTCTATAAACCCAGCAGCTTCGCTTTCTGGGCGGCGAACTCCTCTTCGGTCAGGATTCCCTGCGCCCGCAGCATGCCCAGGCGCTCCAGTTGGGTGATCACATCCTCCTGCCCGATTTGGGCTTCGGTGGGCATCACCTCCACGTACTGGGGCGGCGGAACATACTGAGCCTGAGGCGGCGGCTGGTAGGACTGGTTCATGGCATCTGAATAGGCAGCGACATTCTTGTTTGCCTGACGGCGGTTCACAGCATTGCGGGTGGCTGTCGCCGTGCCCACGACGGCTGCGGTGCGGGCCATCCCTCGTACTAATCCGGGCATGTTGTTATCTCCTTATCTTGTTGCTCGCGTAGTGCCACGTTTGGTAGCCGGCGGTCACGCCGTCAACGACGCGTAGGCCTCTTCAACAATGGGGGCCGGGATGCGGACGTTCATCGCCACTTCGACGCCGGCGGCGTCCAGCGCGTTGACCAGATCGACGGCCCAGATGTGCTCAATGGCCAGGGCGATGACCGCCGAATCGGGCACCATCCCTTCCCACAGAGTCTCGGCATCATCTGAATCGAACAATCCTCGCGTCTCCCGGGGGACGAAGTTTAGCGCGGCCAGGTCTTCTTCCGGAAGATCTTCCAGATCGACGCTCCAGGCCATNCCCTCGGCCGACTTGAACAGGATCATCGCGTCGAGCACGCGAATCACGCCGTTAGCTGATTGCTTTTGCAATTCTCTCATTATACTGCCGTCGAACATCGGCTCTCCGAGCGCCAGCACGAGCATATCCACGGGTCCATGTTTCATCATCGTTCTACCTCCACAAATTATGGCCAGATCACNCCGGCCNCTCGCGAAATCTCTACCTGTNTGTATCGATTTGCATTGTATGTCGCCCGTCGTCTGGCATGAAGCACCAAAACGGTGTGTTTTTGGTGATGGCCNGAGACGAGTCTGAATNCCTCTAACTGNATNTGGCATANACGGCGCGATAGCCCGTTAACTTGGGGTTGGGGCAGGCTATCGCGCCGCTATGGTCCGAAAGGCCGGCCTCTAGGAGGCCGCCAACTGACCCGTAACCGGTTCCGCGGCGCTCACAGGCGGCTGCGGCCGCCGCTGGCGCAGGAAGTACTTAATCAATTCGTCGATAAGGATTAAAGCGATGGCCAGTCCNATGCACAACAGCCATTGCTCCAGCGACAGCGATACCGTGCCGAGGATCCGTTGCAGGATACCCAGCTCCGTGCCCAGCAGCGTCAGCAACAAGGCGATGCCGTAGAGCTGCAATTGCCGCCGGTCGCTCACCGTGTCGCGGACGAAGACTGTGCCCGTCTCCGAGCGAGCGCTNAGGCCCATGGCGATGTTGAACAACGAGAAGACAACGAAGCCCATGGTGGCCGCCAGCGCCATATCGACCGACTGGTATTGCTGTTCGACGATAAGCGTGCCAACCGCCACGAGCAATCCGGTGAAGGCTAGCCGAACCCACTGAGACCGGCTCAGCACCGGCTGGCTTAGCGGCCGCGGCTTGCGCTCCATCAG
>JAACJX010000040.1 GCA_014237545.1 Ardenticatenia bacterium
ATGGCCAGCGTGAAGGACGTGGGCAGCGGTCGTGGCGCCGGCAGGCCAAGCAGGGCGTGGAGTGGCTGGCCACTCAGGCGGCCGATCCGGTCATGGAGCGCCAGGTCGAGCGCGGCGCGGGCCGGGGCCGGGCCGTCCGCGCCGACGTAGGCAGGAATGTCGGCCGGGTCGTCGGGAAAGGGATCGGTGCGGCGGGCGATTGTGTCCCAATAGGCAGCCATCGCTTCGGTGCTTACGCCGTAGTAGGGCGGGATGGTCCCCTCGCCCCAGCCTTCGTCGACCGACTGAGGGCCGCTCAGGCGCAGCCAATGGGCGGTGCGCGTCTCGCTCGTGCCGTGGCTGATGCGGAAGGGGTTACGCAGTTTCAGAGTAATGGGTTCCCAGGTTAATTGGTTCATGAATTTTTTGGAGAATCCACAGATTTCACAGATTACACCGATTTTCGGCCGCCAAGCGCTTACTTTGATTTGTTTAGTAGTTATCAAAACATTATATATTTTGGTATTCCAGCCAACGATTTCTAAATCTGTGTAATCTGTGTCATCTGTGGATTCCTCTCCTTTACGGTTTCATCAGGAGCGCGGCCAGGAGCGCGCTGCGCTCGACCATCTTGGAGATGACGACGTGCTCGTGATGGGCGTGGGCGCCATCGCCCACCGGGCCGAGGCCGTCGAGCGTGGCTGTGTGGGGGCTGGTCAGGTTGCCGTCGGAGCCGCCGCCGACGGCCGTCTCTTCCAGCGCCAGTCCCATCTCCGCGCCTGTCTCACACGCCAGCTCCCACAGCGCGGCGTTGCGCGGCGTACGCTCCAGCGGCGGCCGGTCGAAGCCACCGGTTATCTCCAGCGTCGTGCCCTCCAGCAGCGGCGTCAGGGCGCGAACAGCCTGTTCCAGCCGCTCGGTATCGGCCACGGTGACGGCGCGGACGTCGACCACAGCCCGGCACTCCGGCGCGACGACGTTGGAGCGCAGCCCGCCGCTGATCAGGCCGACGTTGACCGACACGCCGCGCGGGTAGTCGTTGAGCGTCGCCAGAGCGCGGACGATCTCGGCCATGCCCAGGATGGCGCTGACGCCCTTCTCCGGCTCCAGCCCGGCGTGGGAGGCGCGGCCGCGGACGACGATCTCAAAATCGCCCACGCCCTTGCGCGCCGTCTTGAGCTTGCCCGCCGGCCCGGCGGCCGGCTCCAGAATAAGCGCGCGGGCCGACCCGGCCGCCAGCTGCTCGATGACCGGCCGCGACTCGATGCTGCCGATCTCCTCGTCGGTGTTGATGAGGAAAATGGGCGCGAGCGGCGGCTCCAGGCCCAACTCGCGCAAGGCCCGCAGGGCGAAGATGCCCTGCGCCAGCCCGCCCTTCATGTCGAAGCTGCCGGGGCCGCGCAGGATGTCGCCCTCGACCTCGAGCGGCATTTCGGCCAGCGTGCCGACCGCCCAGACGGTGTCGCAATGGCCTAGCAGCAGTTGCGTCGGCCGCTCTCCCGCCGCCGGGTGGCGGGCGATGAGGTAGCCGCCGGTGCGGTCGCCGGGCGTGTGGCGCACGTGGTAGCCCAGCCGGTCGAACTGCTCATAGAGGATGCCGATCGGTCCGGCCTGCGTCTCCGGCGCGTCCGACGGCGACTCGGCGGCGACGAGGTCAGCCAGCAGGGCGACCATGTCGTGGCGCTGTTGGGAGAGATAATCGAGGATGCGTTGGGTGTGGGTCATGAGGGAAGTATAGCCAAACCTCTAATGACGTCACGGAATGGCGGGAGTTGCGAGCGCGTCGACCGGAGCCTGTATTCCATCATGGGATAAGGCGGGATAACTGGCCAGAATCCCATCTACTGTGGCGTCAGCTGCCAAGTTATCTGGAACTACACAGAGCTTAATCCGTGTTCCTGTTATCCACGCCTTACCATGGCAGATTAGCGGATCGACTGTGATGCTCTCTTGCCGGCTCACAATTTAAAGGCTCAATTGATTTGAACTTTAGCCAATTACGTGCCAACGCCCCTTATGTCAAATTCAAACCTCTTGCCGCTCCACCACTCCCACGGCCGTCACCAGGCAGAACAGGATCAGGACAATCGACCCGGCCAGCGACCCCCAACCGTTGACCGGCAGCGGGTCGGGGATGCCAAGCTGGCTGATCCACGACACCAGGCCTGCGGGCAGCAGTGGCGCTGCCTGCGGGAAGGCCCCGCCGATGAGCAGGACGACACTGAAGAGCAAGCCCAGCCCGGCGGCAATGATTATCGTGTGGCCGATGGCGCTGCCCAATAGCACGGCTGCGGCGAAGGCCAGCAGCCACACCCACAATACGACGTTGCCGAGCATGAACGGCCCGAACGCCAGCCCCGGCTCGAAAAGCAGCCCGGTGTAAAACCATGCCGCCAGTCCGGCCAGCAGCAGCGCGACTAGATAGACCAGCGCCTGCGCGTCAAACTTGGCCAGCACGTAGGCCCAGCGCGGAACGGGCTTGCTCAGCGTCATGGCCGCCGTGCCCCGCTCGCGCTCCCCGGCGATGGCCCCCATGCCCAGCAGGATGGCGATGATGAAGCCGAATTGGGTCAGATTCTTGACATACTGCACCACGGCATCGGCCGTCTTTGGCTCGGGTATCAGCCCGGCGAACTGCTCGGCGCCCGGCACGCTCTTGAGCAAATCGCTCGTGAAGCGGGCCAGCAGCGGCGAGCTGAGGCCGAAGAGCAGGAAGACGACAACCACGACCAGCACCTTGCGCGTGCGCCACTGCTCCAGCAATTCCTTGCGCAGCAACGCGCCATAGCGGCTCCATTCCTCGCGCAGCGGCTGCGGGCGGTGGGCCGGCTCGGCCGCGCCGTAGCGCCGGTAGGTCCAGGCGATGAAGAGCAGGCCCGGCAGCAGGAAGAGGAACAGGATGCCCTCCATCAACCAGGGATTGGTCACGAACTGGCCGACGTAGACCAGCGCGGCATCGACCAGCGAGTGGTAGAGTATGCCCGCGACGGCGAACAGGGCGTTGCGCCGCCGGAAGGCGAGCCAAACCAGCAGCGACACGGCCAGGTGCAGGGCCATCGCCATCAGTCGCTCGACGAAAGGCAGGATCGCCGCCGCGGACGGCGCGCTCACGGCGGCCAGTTGCGTCTCCAGCCCGCTCATTTGCTGGGCATCCAGACCCAGCGTAGACAGGTCCGTCCCGCGAAGGCTCAGCAACCCGGCGACGGACATGGCCGTGACCGCGCCGATGATCATCGACTCGATGCCGCCATGACCCAGACCGACCATCGCGCCGCCCGACCAGCGATCGACCAGGCCGCGCCGGTCGAGGAACCAGAAGGTAACTATACGCATCAGCCCCTCGCAAATTCCGGCCGACAGGCCCAAGACGATGGCGGTGCGCAACAAATCCGGCGCGTCGGGGCCGATAGGGCCAACGAGGCCGGCCCGCGCCAGCAGGTTGTTGAGCGGCAGGTGGTAGACCTGCGACAGGAAAAAGGCCACCGCGCCAGCCGTCCACAGCAACCATAGCGCCCGGAACCGGCGGCGAAAGGCGATCGCCAGCAGGATGGGCACGCCGATCATCAAGGTGATGGTGATTGTGTACAGGATGGTCATGGTCTTACCTCCTCGCTGAGGCTGAGGAATATTTCTTCCAGATTCGGCCGCACCCACTCGTAGCGCAACAGCGGCAGGTTGTGCTTGACGACCAGCGGCAACAGGGCCGACTGTCCGGCGGCGATATCGGCCGCCGCCACGCGGACACGGCTTTCCTCGACCGTGACGCCACCGGCCCATGGCATCGCCTCCAGTTCGGCCACGAATGCCGGTAAGGCCGGGACGGCCTCGGCAGATACCACCAGTTCGGCCACGTCGGACGTGTAGCGCGACATGAGTTCTTCGCGACCCGCCACCTCGATCAGCCTGCCCTCGTGCAGGATACCGACCGTATCGCACACCCGCTCAACGTCGGCCAGGATGTGGGTGGAGAAAAAGATCGTCACGTGATCGCGCAGCGCCTCCATCAGATCGAGCACGTCGCGCCGCCCGGCCGGGTCGAGCCCGGCC
>JAACJX010000557.1 GCA_014237545.1 Ardenticatenia bacterium
GCAGCACGGACAGCACNCGATACTCGCGNGCCATGTCGTGGGCCGAGGCGGCGACNGGNCCNAGCGGCGGCCGCCGCAGGACGTACTCNTGCGNGCCGTAATCGAGCAGGTAGGTCAGGTTGGCCGCGCCGCCGCCAAATTGCCGNANGGAGAGCGGGTTGTCGCTGCCCGGCAGCTTGCCCGACAGGTAACNTCGNAATCGCTCGCCATCGATCTGCTCGTCGGGGCGCATGGCGATCGTTTCATCGGACTTGGGTTCGGTTGTCATGGCGCTCCTTGCTGATTGACGCGAACCGGCGCGACCACGGCCACGTTATCAGCGTTGCCGGGAACAGCCAGCCGGTTCAGATCGGGCCAGGTATAGATGCCCAGGGCAATGTGATACTCCCCCGGCGTCGCGTCCGCGGGGAGGGGCANAACGTAGGCCTCGCGGATAACCTCGCCCGGCCGCCAGGCATNTAGCGGATACCGTTCCTGGCCCAGGGTGTGGTCGTCCTGGGTGAGGAGCCGGCCGTTGCCATCGATCAGATGGGCGAAGGCGACGTAGCGNTTGNGCGGCATCTCCCCGCTCGACTGCCAGTAACAGGACAGCATGAGCGTCTCTCCCGCTGAGACGGGTTGCGGGGCCTCGCAGCCCAGCAGGCGCACACTCNCCCCGAANTGAGCNGTCGGGGAGAGCCCGGCCGGGGCCGCGTCGAGGACGAAGTCGGGCTTGGGCGGCGGCTCGTTACCCGCGAAACGGTAGAGGCCGTAGCCGCGCGGTCGCGCCTCGTCGTTCGCCGGGACGGACACCCGTTCGAGCGGGACCGTCGCCCCGACGACAGCCGCGTCCCCATCGCTGAGCAGGAAATATGCCGGGCCGGGTAGCTCATAGAGACGGCCGATGATTTCTTCCGGCGAGAGGAATNCGTGGTACACGTCGCCCAACAGGAAAGCGGCNTGNGGCACGTAGGGAACNCCGCGCACNCCGGACAACGTCTCGATGCGGCTGATGTAGACCGGNTCGCCCCGGTTGTTGGCGACGGGGTAGCGAGATAACTCCAGGAGCGCCCGGCCGGTGTCGCCCGATTTGTTGACCTGATCATAATGTCGAAAAAGAGCCGCCACGGGGTAGGCCAGCAGCAGGAGCGCCAGCAGAGCCAGCAGAACGCTATACAGGGACCGGCGCGGGGTGGCGGGCAGTTGACGCCACCGCCGGACCATCGCCGCCAGCAGGAAGGCGATGGCCGCGGCGAAGACGGGGATGAGCGGCGTGGTGAAGCGACCGATGACGCCAAACCCGTAGTGGCTGCTAATGACAGGCATCACCAGCGCGAACGGCGCGACGACCAGCAGGGGTAAGGCGGAGACGCGCCGGGTNGTGTAGACCANCCCCGCCACCATCAGGGCNAGATAGACCAGCGGAACTCCGATCAGCGTGCTGAAATCCTCATCGCCGGCCAGAACGCCGCCCGTTTGCCGCGCCAGTTGCAGCGAGAAGCGGCGGACGTTGTTCAACGTGGTGGCGACCGTCGGATTGTGCTCCCAGATGTAAGGTTTCGTCTCCAGCGCGTCGACGGAGCCGAAATCGGCGGTCAGGTTGTGGATGATGACCGGGCTCAGGACAACCAGGACAACCAGCCCGAGCAGCGCCGGCCATAGCGGCCACATTCGGCCCAACCGCGCCGCGCGCCGTATTTGCCACAGAAACCAGAGCCCCCCGCCGGCCACGGCCAGCCCGGCTACCAGATTGGACTGCCCGGCCAGCCCGCCGGCGACGCCGGCCAGCAGCGTCCATACGGGGCTGTCGCGTTTCACCGCCAGGGTGAGGCATAGCAAAAAGAGCGTCGTGAAAAACGGTAGCAGGAGTGTCGTCCCGCCGATGTGGCTGTTGGTGAGGATCAGGTCGGGGTTGAGGGCGACGAGCAGGGCGGCGACGAGCGCGGCCAACCGATCCCGGCCCAGCGCCTGGACCCAGGCCCACGCGAGCGGAACGGTCAGGATTCCGGCCGCCAGCGTGACAAACCGCCCGGCCAGCGGATCGGTGGCGCCTAGCTTGATCAGCCCGGCCATGACGTAGAAGTAGAACGGTCCGGCGTAGGCGTCATTGCCCGTCAGCGGCCGGATCTGGCCGTTGGCGATCTGGTAGGCGAATGAGGTTTGCTCGACCTCGTCGAAGGCGGCCGGGATCACGTCCCAGTACGGCAGCCGGATAGCTGCCGCGGCCAGCGTGATGAGCAGCAACCAGGGCCAGGCGCGCCCCGCGAGAGAACTCATGCGTAGCGGCTCAGTATCCGCCGCGCCACCGACCATTTATGCACCTCATCCGGCCCGTCGTAAATGCGGGCAGCGCGCTCGTGACGATACCAGAACGCCAGCGGCGTTTCGTCGGTCATGCCCATCGCGCCGTGGACCTGGATAGCCCGGTCGAGCACGGCTTGCAGCACGCCGGCCACGTGGAACTTGATCAGCGAGATGTCGTCGCGGGCGGCGTAGGCTCCTTCCTCATCGATCCGCCGAGCCGTGTGCAGAACCAGCAGCCGCGCCGCGTCGATCTCCGCCCGGCTCTCGGCCACCCAGTTCTGCACAGGCCCCATCTCGGCCAACGTCCGGCCGGGGGCCAATTCGCGCAACGTCGCCTGGCGGCACATCAGATCGAACGCCCGCTCGCAAATCCCGATCCAGCGCATGCAGTGGTGGATGCGCCCGGGCCCCAGGCGCTGCTGAGCGATGGCAAAACCCAGGCCTTCCGCTCCGAGGCGGTTGGCCTGGGGCACGCGGCAGTCCTCGTAGCGGATCTCGGCGTGGCTGGCCCAGCCCTGCCCGCGCTCGCCCATCACCGACGTGTTCTCGACGATCCGGAAGCCGGGCGTGTCGGTGGGGACGAGGATCATGCTGGCCCGCTGGTAGCGCGACGCGGCCGGGTCGGTGACGGCCATGACAATGGCGAAGGCCGCCCCGTCGGCGGCCGTGGTGAACCACTTGTGGCCGTTGATGACGTAGTNATCGCCNTCNTTGGCGGCCGTGGTGCTGAGCCATGTCGGGTTGGAGCCGGCGTTNTCCGGCTCGGTCATGGAGAAGCAACTGCGCACGTCGCCCGCCAGCANNGGCNTCAGAAAGCGCNCTTTCTGCTCCGGCGTGCCGTGCTCGATGAGGATCTCCATGTTTCCCGCGTCGGGGGCCTGGCAGTTGAGCGTGTAGTGGCCCAGCGGCGTGCGGCCGAGCAGTTCGCTGACCAACCCGTGGTCGAAGAGCGGCAGCCCCATACCGCCATACTCGGCCGGGATCTGCGGCAGCCACAGGCCGTACCGTTTNGCCTTTTGCCGCGCTGCCTCCAGCAGCGGCGNGAGCGTGTCGAAATCGTGNTGGAGAAAAGGGCGCTCGAGGGGCTGAATTTCCTCGCGGACGAATTCGTCCAGGGTGCGCAGCAAGAGGGCCGTTTCGGCCGACGGTGGGTCAAAAGGCATGGCTCAACCTCCAGTCAACAGGGCTAGCTCCCGGCCAGGACAGCANCAACGGCAAAGAAGCCGGACACCAAACCGCACTCAGGCGGCCGAAAAAGAGCGCACGGCCGCGTCGGTATCGTCGAATATCTCGAGGAAGGTGTTGAAGCCGGTCATCTCCAGCGTCTTGCGGACGCGCCCTTGGGGGTTGACCAGCTTGCAGCAGGTCTCGAATCCCTGCTCGACATCGGAGGCGATGGCGTGGAAGGCGCTCCAGCCGAGGTCGGGGCTGGGTGGCTCTTCGCCGCGCATGATCAGCGCCGCGCTGTGGAGCGATACAAGACCGGAGCTGGACAAGAACGACAGGTCAGACAGATCCATCACGAGGTGCCGCGCGCCCGAGTCGTATAACCGGCGCACCTGCTCGATGACGTCGAGGTAGTTCGATGCGTCCAGTTCGCCGTTGAGGTTGAGGATAACGGTTGACGGCGAGCCGGGGAGCGGGGTGCTTTTCATTTCCATGCCTGGACCTCCTTGTTCGTGCAGTTAAAAATCGAGATTGTTGGTCTGCTTGCTATCCTTTGCGCGTGGATTCAATTGTAAGCCAATCCCCTGGTAGTAGCCACAAAGAGAAAGAGGGTTTATCCGCAGGTTTCGCCGATCACACCGATTGGAGAAGGATGCTGTTGATCCTTGTATTCCGCGTTCTATTTTCTTCAGTTGGCATCCAGGAGCGTCAGGAGGCGGTCGATGAACTCGGCCTGGCCGGGCAGGATCTTGACGCGGGCCTCGTCGACGCCGAACCAGCCGGCGCGGTCGACCTCGGGGAAGCGGCGCCACTGCCCGGAGTTTGGCGGCCACTGGATGGAATAGGTGTTGCTGATGATGGTGTCTGCGTCAAGGTCGCCGGCGACGGCCCAGGCATGGACGATCTTGTTACCTTTCTGCTTCAGCTCGCCGAGAGGGGTGAAATCGCCGTCGATAGCATGACCGGTCTCCTCGGCGAATTCGCGACGCGCGGCCGCCAGCGGGTCCTCGCCCTCGTCGATCAGACCCTTGGGGATAGTCCACACGCCGGCGTCCTTCTTCGCCCAATAAGGGCCGCCCGGATGAGCGAGAAAGATCTCTATGTGGTCATCCCGAAGACGAAAGAGGAGCAAGCCGGCGCTGTGCAGGGGCATCTTGTTTCCAATGAGTAGTTATATTACTTCCAATGCCACATGGCATCATCGGTGCAAGAAGGCGCCTCAAACA
>JAACJX010000621.1 GCA_014237545.1 Ardenticatenia bacterium
GGTGATTGATTTCATGCGGGCTGAAAAGGTTCAAAGACGGGGATAAGCCGCTTGGGAACGCGGCCGAATAAATGCACGCCATCGCCGGTGTGCTTCTCCTGGTCCACCTGGCCCCGCTCGTAGAAGAGGGAGAGCAGATCACCGCGGTCGTAAGGGATAAGGACCTCAACCGGCTGGAGCAACTGCACCATGGCGGCCTCGATCATGATCAGTAATTCGTCGATNCCCTTGCCCGTCTTGGCCGACACCAGGGCCGCCGGGGCCGACAGATCCANCTCCCGCGCCGTCTCNACCGGATCNTCCAGNTGGTCGGCCTTNTTGAGAGCGATGACCATCGGCAGATGATCCACTTCCAGCTCGGCCAGCGTGTCCTCAACCGCCTCGATTTGCTCGGCCGCGTTGGGGTGCGTCGCGTCCACGACGTGGAGAAGCATGTCGGCGTCGCCGATCTCCTCCAGCGTGGCGCGGAAAGCGGCGACGATCTGCGTCGGTAACTTCTGAATGAANCCCACCGTGTCGGTGAAGAGAAGCTCGCGGCCGCCGGGCATGTTGACCTTGCGNGTGGTGGGGTCGAGGGTGGCGAAGAGCATATCGGCCGCGAGCACATCCGCGCCGCTGATCTTGTTCAGCAGCGTGGACTTNCCGGCATTNGTGTAGCCGACGATAGCCACGACCTGCAGTTCGGTTTGCTGCCGCTTGGCGCGATGGCGCTCGCGATGGGCGCGAACTGCCTCCAGTTCTTCCTTGATCTGGGAGATGCGCCGGCCGATCTCGCGGCGGTCGGTCTCCAGCTGGGTCTCACCCGGGCCGCGCAAGCCCACGCCGCCCGTCGCGCCGCCGGCGCGGCCGCCGGCCTGCCGGGCCAGGTGGGTCCACATGCGGGTCAGACGCGGCAAGCGGTATTCCAGCTGCGCCAGTTCCACCTGGAGCTTGCCCTCGCGCGTGTGGGCGTGTTGGCCNAAGATATCGAGGATNAGGGCCGTGCGATCGATGACCTTGACCTCCTCGCCGAAGATCTCTTCCAGCTCGCGCTGGTGTCGCGGCGAGAGTTCGTCATCGAATATGACCGCGTCGGCCTGCAACTCCTCGACCAGCAACTTCACTTCNTCNACCTTNCCAGGGCCGATGTACGTGGCGCTGTTCGGCTTGTCGATGCGCTGGATCGCCTGACCGACGACATCGATGCCGGCCGTATCCGCCAGCCGTCCCAGTTCGTCNAGGCTATCCTCAACCGGGAGCAGCGGGTGGCTCTCTCTAAGTTCGACCCCGACCAGAAATGCGCGCTCTCGCGGCGGGGCTGTGTCGTATCCTTTGCTAGACGTACCCATGACCTCCTCTAGTCGACCAGCCCGGCGACGGCCAAGGCCCGCGGGTGTTCGACCTGATAATCATATTGAATCGTTTTCTTCTCGCCCGGCGCCAGCTCAAGCTGCCATTTCAGGATGTGGAGTTCGCTTTGCTCGACAGGCTCCGGGATGGCGCGCTCAAGGCGCACCTTGATCTGATCGTGGCGCGACACGGGATATTGATCCTGCACCATGACTCTGGCCTTCGACGCGAGCAGGTTCTCCAATTTTATCTCATAGCCGTAGCCTATCTGCCGCTGGTCGCGCAGCAGGCGCTTGTCCACGTCGCGGCGGACGAGCTCGCGCTTGACGGTGATGCGCTCCTCGACGCCGAGGACCAGCTCCACTTCGCCGCCGGTGGGCGTATACTCCAGCCGGTTTTGGCCGATGAATTCATCGCCAACGTACAGGCTGATTGGCCCGGCCAGCAGCGGCGCGCCGGTGGCGTTGGTCAACTTGGCCCGCCGGTAGACGGCATCGGTGTGGCGTGGAACGGATAGGAAGTCCATCTCCGGCGTCAGGTCGTACTGGCCGAGGGCACTCTTTTTTGGCGTACCGTCGCCCGGGATATTGACATCGCCGGACACGCGAAACGTAACCGCCGTGCCGCTTTCCTGGACTTCGGCAACCTCAACCTCGGCGGCCACCGGCGGCGGCGCCATCGAGGCCATCATCGGCATCGCGTCTTNGGCGGCCATCTCCAGGGTGTCCATCCGGGCGGCTTTGGCCATCGGTTGCGACGCGTATAGNCGGGGAGTCGGCCGGGGCACGTCCACATACCACGGCTTGAGTTCCGGCACCCGCTGGTTCAGCGCCGGTCGGGCCGTCGAAACGGACAACTNGACGCCCGCCCAATCCTGGCCGGTGTTCTGCGTGANCTCCGCCANGCTGCTCACGGCGACGACCGCGCCACTCGCGCCGTCCTCGCGCAACCGCATGTCATAGAGCGGTCGCCAACCGGCCCGGCCGACCACGTAGGCCAGCTCCACGTCGAAGCTCCCNGCCGNTAGCGCCTCAACTTCCAGCCGNGCCTCGTACCGCTGGCGCGGCCGCGCGGAGCGAAGCTGGTCCAGCTCGGCCTGCAGCTTGGCGAGTTCGTCCTTGAGCACGCGCTGCTCCTCATCGAGCGCCCGCAGGTCGGCGCGCAGGCGGGCATCCTCGTCCTCGAAGAAGCGCATCAGCCCGGCCTGGTTCTCGATGGTGCTGCGGCCGCGGGCCAGGCCGCGGGCGTACTCCGTCGTCGCCTCGCGCAGCCCATCCAGGTGATCGATAGAGGCCTGTTTCACAGCCTGTCGATCCACCAGCGCCTGCAAATCCATCTGCAGCTTGTTTACCTGTCCTTCCAGGGCGATCACGTTGGCNGCCGGAGCCGCGGCATAATGACGTCGTTGGACATCAACGCTGCGCAATCGGACGCGGGCCGTCCCCGCGCCGGCGGCNCGAACGGAGTCGGTCTCCATGGCCAGCGGCAATTCGCCGACGACGATCTGATGCATACCCTCAGTCAATTCGGCGCGCCCTGTCACGGTGACGCGGGCNCGGTCCGGGTAGACGACGACGGAANTGACGGCCGGTTCAACGGGAATTTCCATAACCTTCCTCTGCTTGGCCGCCAGTACTTGCTAAGGCAATGCCCGGCGGCGGTCAATTGCTCTGTAAATCAGCGGCGGCGACTTCAGGATCGTAACGCAGGCCGTGCTCGCGCGCAAAGCGACGCATGGCCGTCAGGGCTCGTTCCGTGTAGTGTCGGCCGCGCTCTTCCTTGCCGGGCCGCGTCGGCAACGGCGGCAGGATGCCGAAGTTGGCCTTCATTGGTTGAAAATCCTTAACGGCGCTATGGGTCACGTAATGGCATAGCGCCCCCAACATGGTCGTTGGCGGCAGGATGACCGGGTGGCCGCCGGTCAGGAAGCGGGCGGCATTAACGCCGGCCAGCAAGCCGGTGCCNGCGTTGCCGACGTACCCCTCGACGCCCACGATCTGCCCGGCAAAAAACAGATCGGCCCGGTTGCGATACTGCATCGTTGGCTGGAGCATCGCCGGGGCGTTGATGTAAGTATTGCGGTGCATCATCCCGTAGCGGGCGAACTCGGCGTTTTCCAGGCCGGGAATGAGCCGCAATACCCGCTTTTGGTCGCCCCACTTCAGGTTCGTCTGGAAGCCGACGATGTTGTAGAGTGAGCCGATGAGGTTATCCTGGCGCAACTGGACGACGGCATGCGGCCGCCGGCTGGTGCGCGGATCAACCAGCCCGACCGGCCGCATCGGCCCAAACGCCAGCGCCTCGCGGCCGCGGNCGGCCAGCGCTTCGATCGGCATGCAGCCCTCGAAGAAGTGGGGGTCTTCGCGCTCGAACTGTTTGAGGGTGATCGTTTCGGCGGATTTGAGCGCGTCGACGAACCGCTCGTACTCTTCGCGCGTCATAGGACAGTTAATGTAATCCCCCTCTTCCTGCTCCCCCTTGTCGTAGCGAGACTGTCGAAAGGCGACAGTCATATCGATCGTCTCCGATTGCACGATCGGCGATACAGCGTCGTAGAAATAGAGGTAATCACTTCCGGTCAGCCCGGCGATGCTCTCGGCCAGAGAGGGCGAAGTCAGCGGGCCGCTGGCGATGATGGCCGGGAGATCAGGGATGGAGGGGACTTCCTCGGCCACGAGCGTGATGCGCGGGTGGCCGGCAATTCGCTCCGTCACCAGGCGGGCAAATCCTTCCCGATCGACCGCCAGCGACGAGCCGGCGGGCACGGCCGTCTGCGCCGCGCACTCCAGGATGAGCGAGCCAAGACCGCGTAGCTCCGCCTTCAGCAGGCCAGGCNCTTTGTGCGGCAGATTGGAGCCGAGCGAATTACTGCATACCAGTTCCGCCAGCCACGGCGTCTCGTGGGCGGGCGTCATGCGGCCGGGGCGCATCTCATAGAGGCGCACATCAATCCCGGCTTCGGCCGCTTGCCAGGCGGCCTCGCTGCCCGCCAGCCCGCCACCCACAACGATTAGTTCTTTTGACATGGCCCTAATTCTACCACAGCTGTTTTATCTAACGGATTCAGCAACATGATAGGTAATAATGGTTGCTATGGGGATTCACCGGTTCCTATATGTGGCAATGTTTCTTCACCTGTCAGCAATAGATTTTCTAATCAGCGAAAATCGGTGAAATCCGTGTCATCCGCGTTCCATGCTTCTGTCCACCTGTATATGCAATTGCCCAAAGCAGCGAGAATGCTATGAACCCCAGGGGCAATAATTCTTGTTATAATCTGCCAAACTAGTAACGCGGGATGACAATTCGCATGGATTTATTCGCTTCAGTTCCAGATGAAAAAGGCAAGTTCGGTCCCTTTGGCGGTCAGTTCGTCCCTGAAACCTTGATGCCGGCGTTAGAAGAGCTAATCGCCGCTTATGAGGACGCACGCCGAGATCCGGCCTTCGCGGCCGAATTTGAACATCTGCTGCNCAGCTATGTCGGCCGGCCATCGCCCATCACCCATGCTCGCCGCTTGTCGGAAAAGCTGGGCGGCGCGCAGATTTACTTCAAGCGCGAAGACCTNAACCATACCGGCGCGCACAAGATCAACAACGCGCTGGGCCANGCGCTGCTTGTGAAGCGCATGGGCAAGCAGCGCGTCGTGGCCGAAACGGGCGCGGGGCAACATGGCGTGGCCACGGCGACGGTTTGCGCCCTGCTGGGGCTGGAAGGGATCATCTACATGGGCGAAACCGACATCGCCCGGCAACAGCCGAACGTCTACCGGATGCGGCTGTTGGGCGCGGAGGTGCGGCCGGTGAGTTCGGGCAGCCGGACGCTGAAGGACGCGATCAACCAGGCCATTCGCGACTGGGTGACGAACGTTTCGACAACCCATTATCTGCTCGGTTCCGTCCTGGGACCGCACCCCTACCCGGCGATGGTGCGCGATTTTCAGAGCGTGATCGGGCGAGAGGCGCGCGAGCAAATGGTGGCGGAGGCCGGGCGGCTGCCCGACGCTATCGTGGCTTGCGTCGGCGGCGGCAGCAACGCCATGGGCATCTTCCACGCTTTTCTGAATGATGACGCGGTTGAATTGATCGGCGTGGAGGCGGGCGGCGAGGGCATTCGCGGGGGCAGGCACGCGGCGCGGTTCGCCGATCCCGATGTCGCCCGTGTGGGCGTGTTGCATGGCACGAAGAGTTACGTCATGCAGACGGCCGACGGCCAGATCAGGGAAACNCACAGNATCAGCGCCGGCCTGGATTACCCGAGCGTCGGGCCGGAGCACGCCTGGCTGCGCGACCAGGAGCGGGCTTTTTACACCTACGCCACCGACGAGGAGGCGCTGGCCGCCTTCCACGAGTTGTCGCGGACCGAAGGAATCATCCCTGCGCTTGAATCGGCCCACGCCGTGGCCGAGGCGATCAAGCGCGCGCCGTCGATGGGCAAGGATCAAATCTTGCTGGTGAACTTGAGCGGCCGCGGCGACAAGGATCTTGATACGGTTCTGCNNGGGGTGGGCGAGCAGNAAAAGGGCTAGCCGAGCTTTTTCTCCAGCCGCTGGAGGCGGTGGACGAGTTCCGAGCGCGCGAGGCGCGTATTGGGCGTCAATGGCAAGCGATCGATGAGGGCCAGGGCGCGTCGCGTCCACTCGACTGCCAATGGATAGTCAAGGGCGTGCCATTCGTAGTGCTTGGCCAATTCGACGTGGGCCGCAACATCCCCCGTGCTGATAGACGCCAGCTGCTGCCAGGACTGCACCGCTTCGGCGCGGCGTTCCGTCCGTTTATACATCGCGCTCAAGTGAGTCAACGCTTGCTGGTAGGCATCCAGCGGGATGTCGCCACGCAGCGCTTCGGTTAGCGTTTGCTCGGCAACATCGAACAAGCCCAAATCCATTTGCCAACGCCCCAGGCTGATCTGATCGAGCGCGTCGTCGCACCGGCATGTGGCCATGTGGCGGAAGATGCGCGCCGCCAGGGTGACCATGGAGAGCATGTCCATCTCGTTATGGTAGAACACGCGCGTCAATTCCCGCGCGTCGCCGGTGCGCAGGAAGTTGTGGTAGAGAGTGGGAATGAGCCAGCCTGGCACGTCATCCTGAGTGCGGCGCAGCCCGAGCAGGTTCTGTTCCAGCGCCCCCAGCGCGCATGACCCGAGACGAGCCCGGAACAAGCGCCGGGCCGGGGGCAGCAGGTCGATATGGGGGATGTCCGGCAACCGGCCGCGCAGGCGATTCATCAGGTAGCGGTTGTCGAGCAATGGCACGTCGAAAGAGCGGCCGTTGAACGTGATCAGTCCAACTTTGCCAGCCAGAAGCTCATCCAGCTGCCGTAACATTGCCAGCTCGTCGCCATGGTCGCGCAGAAAATATTGGCGCACAACAAGCACCTGACGTTCGCCAATTTCGCCATCCAGCACGACCGGCTGCGGTTCAAAATAAGCCACGCCGACCATGAAGGCCAGCGCGCCCGCGCCTGCCAGGCCAGTCGTCTCCGTATCGAGGAANAGAAAGTCGCTGAACCCATGACCATCCAAGCGCTCGTCCAGGATATAGGGCACGCCGGCGGCCGGCTCCACCGCCAGCAAGTCGGCCAGCGTATCCGCGCCGTGGCGATGATGAAGAGGGAACACGCGGTCGACAATGAAACAAGCGCCATCGCTCGTTTCCAGCAGCCGCCCGCCGGGTAGCAGCACTTCCAANGGAGGCGGCAAGGCGCTGTCGTAATCGCGCGGCCGCGCCTCTACCCTGACCGGCGGCGCCGGTCGGAGATGGCGAGCGCCCTTGTTGACACCCAGACGCCGCAGGAGCGATCCCAATTCATCGTTCACATGTTCGATTTTACGGTTCCTCACCTCCGAGGGCAAGGGGTAATGGCGTTCGAATAACGGCTGGTTAAGCGCGGGAGATGTGGATTTCCATTTCATCCGGTTCGGCATTACAATAGGGCCCAATATGGGTGCAGATAATCCTTTTTTCCACCGGGGCGCCATACGCCATGTTGAAGATTTCGTCGGCCGCGAGGCGGAGTCCGCCCAGATGCTGGGGTTGTTNCGCAACGGGCAGAGCGTGTCGCTCATCGGCCCGCGGCGCATCGGCAAGAGTTCGCTGCTGCTGCATCTATCCAACGACTCGATCCGCGAGCCGTTCCAGTTGAAGCCCCCCCACGCGTTGTTTGTGATGCTCGATTGCCAGGAATTGGCCGGCTCGCCTCCGGAGGAAGTATATGAGTTGCTGCTCGATGCGCTGCTGGACGCCGCCGAGCAGGCCGGCCTCCAGNTAGCCACGGCCGACCAACCGGGAACGTACCGCGCGCTGGATCGCGCCCTGCAACAGGTGTATCAACAAGGATCAAGCGTTGTCGTCATTCTGGACGAATTTGAGCTATTGGCCGCCAACCAGCATCTGACGCCGTATTTCTTCGCGCGCCTGCGCGGATTGACGACAAAGTATGGCCTGGCCTATCTCACCGCCAGCCAGCGCCCGCTGTTCGCCATTACCGCCGAAGAGGCGGTTCTCAGCTCGCCGTTCTTCAATATCTTTGTCACCATGCCGCTGGGCCTGTTCACCGAGGCCGAGGCGCAAGAGCTATTTCGCCAGCGCTTGTCGCGTACATCGGTCGAATTCCCGACCGAGTTGATTCACTACCTCATCCGGCTTGTCGGCCTGCACCCCTTCTTTTTGCATATCGGCGGCTACCATGCCGTACAGGCGCTTATCAACGGCGATCTGAATCTGACGGCCGGCGGCCATGTAGACGAGATCCAAATGCAGCGCCTCGATACGCCCATCGAGTTGGAGGCCGAGTCGCATCTGGGCTATCTATGGCAGAACCTGTCCCCAGAAGACCAACACGTGCTGGCCATCGCCGACGGGCCAATGGAGAGCCTGCGCCAGTTGGAGCAGCAATGCCTGCTGGTGAAGGTCGAAAACGCCTACGTCTATAGCAGTGAAATCCTGCGGCGCTTTGTTCGCCGCCAGGATGTGCCCGGGCTCATACAGGCCGGGCCATTCGTCATTGACGAGCAACGCCACCAGGTGTGGGGCGACGGACAAGAATTGAGTCTGACCACCTCGCAGTTCAGCATATTGGTGCGCCTGTGCCAGCACGTGGGCCAGGTGGTGCGCGGGGAAGACCTAGAGATGGCGGTATGGGGTGATGTGCTGGTCGACGACCCCGATCGGCTCAAGACGCTGATCAAGCGTTTGCGCCGGGCCGTCGACCCATTTGGAAACTGGATCGTCAGCGAGCGGGGCGTCGGCTACGCGCTCCGCCCACCGGAAGGGTAGCCGGTCAGCGGCGGCCGCCATTGGAATTGATCACATCACTTCTCGCAACGAACCGGAGCAACCCTGGCGGGTCAACCCATCATCCCCTCACCCAGCGGGTGTGGGTTGTTATGCTGCTGGCCCTGGTCCTGTTCGCCTTCGCGCTGCCCACCGCAACCGTGTTTGCCCAGGACGCCTCGCGCGCCCAGAGCTACTGGCAATACGCAGCCTCCGGCCGTCTCAGCACCGTCCTGACCTCCGACGTCAACGGCGACGGGGTGGATGAATTCCTGGTCCTGGACGAAAACGGATACCTAACGCTCCTTTCGGCCGATGGCCGGTCGCAGTGGGACTACGTCAGCCAGGAACCCGTCACGGCCCTGGGGACAATCGGGACAACCGAAGGCGAAATGTCCATCCAGCAGATATTGGTAGCTGGTAAAGATTTCCTCATCATGCTGGATCAGAACGGGGATGAGATGTGGCGCGTGCCGCTGAACGCAAACGCCGCGCCGGTCACGCTCGGCGCCTTCGATTACCAGTCGGACGGCGCGGAGGATATCCTTCTGCTTCTTAGTTCGGGCCAGCTCATCGCCTTCAATGCCAGCGGNGAGGTGATNTGGCAATTCGCCAGCCAGGAGAGTCCATCAGCCATCGTTAACCCCCAGATGGTGGTGGATGATTTTGACAACGACGGGCTCAACGAGATCGTCGTGGGTGTTTTCACGGCGCGGCGGTTTAGCGAGTTATACTACATCGATGACGGGGCGGTTCAGTGGCAGCAAGCCATCTCGCGTCGCATCACCAGTATCGCCAAAGCACCTTTTGGGCCGGGCGAACAGGCAATAGCCGTTGGCACCAATTTTGGGCAACTCGAATTATATTCGCCTGAGGGCGTTTTGATGTGGTACCGGACGGTCAACAAGCCCATCACGAGCCTTATACCTATTCAGTTGTCCGAGCAGCCGGCCCTGGCTCTTGGCACCGGCTCCGGCACCGTCATCGCTTATTCGGCCGATGGGCGACGGCTATGGACCAACAACCTTGCCAAGGACGCCGACCGCCGCGTGCTGTCCCTGCTGCCCGTCGGCGGCCGCACGGCCGCGGGCCAAACGCCACTGGCGGCCATCCTGGAGCCGCTCGGTTCCAGCAGCGAGCTGGCCGACCTTATGTTGCTTGGCAACAATGGCCAGACATTGGCCAAGCTCAACGACACCGACCTGCCGAATTTAACGCGCCTCGTTGACGTGAACGGCGATGGGCATTATGAGCTACTCCTGGCACGTTTCGCCACATTACAACTCATCGGTCTGGGCATGGGCGATAGCGAGTACATTCAGGAGTGGGAATACGTGCTCGATGCCGAACCAACTTCCTTGTTGGTCCAGGATCTGGATGACGACGGCGAGGAAGAGATCATCGTGGGGACGCGCGACGGCCGACTGCACAGCTTGGGCGTCGACCGGACGATCCGCTGGCTCAATGCGCCGGGAGAAGTTATTGCCCTCCTCGGCCGCGTGCGTCATTCCCCAGGCGATCCGCCGCGCATCGCCGTCGTCCGCCGCCAGCGCCCCCCGGTCGATTTCGTGGCCGAAGACGAATCGACGGTCAGCTGGCTGGAGTTACGAGAGGTCACAGGCGAGAGGCTATGGGAGGCCACGATTCCCGCCGCCGTCACCTCAATGCTGATAGATGACCGGCCAGGCACGGGCCACGCTTCCATCATCATTGGCACCCAACTCGGCGACATCACAGCCTATAACCTGGACGGAAATCAGCGGTGGGACTTTTCTGTAAGCGATTCCATCGGCGCCGTTCGCCGGCTCGTGCAATTCAGCACCACGATCGATGGGCCGGAGACGATCCTCGCTGCCGGGCAGTACAGCATCATCCGCCTGGTGGCGGAGGAAGGGGCGATCACCTTTGATCACTTCGCCACCTTTGAGTCGCCCATCCAAAGCATCTATACCGTTCAACAACCCGGCGGACAGGAGCTNTCCGTTCGACTGCTCGTTTTCACCGAGGATGGGCTCGTNCACGGTCTCAACCATCAAGGGATCGAGATGGCTCACCAGGGCTGGCCCTATGAGCTNCCCGGACCGGCNCGGGTNGTTATTCCCTCGGATCAGGGAGCTGTCGAGGCCTTTCAGGAAAACGTGACGGCCTTTCTCGTGGCCACCAGCAATGGCCATCTGGCGGAATTGGTCCTCAACGACAACAGGCCGGACGTCGTCTGGGTTCTCGATGAGCTTGGCGCCATCCAGTCCATCAATTGGGATGANCTGGACAAAGACGGCCGGCCCGATACCGGGGCGTTTGGTTCTCGTGATGGGAGTGTGTGGTTATATGAACAACTTCAATCGCGCAGCCCACGGCTCGTGCTGCAACAACCCCTGGACAGCAGCACCTTCGCCCTGGCCCTGCTGAAGCGGTCGTCGCGCCAATCGCCGGACTTATTGACCATCACCCAGAACGGTCTGATACGCCTCTTNCGCGAGGAGGAAAATCGCCCGCCCCTCCTCACGCATCCGGTCGTGGAATCGGACCAACGGCAATTCTCCATCGGCGTCCAGGTTAACGACGTCGAGAACGATACCGTCGCCGTGCAACTGGAGTTACTGGACGAGACCATCGATACCTGGCGGCCGGTTTCCGAGCAACAGCTCACGAGCGGCAACGGTGGGNTGTTCTGGCCGGGCGTNACCGCGCCGGATGGTTCCACGCGGTTGAACTACCGCTTCCGATTTAGCGACGGTTTCTACCGCGGCTACCTGAGCCCACCCACCGGGCCAATCGTCGAATCGCCGGTGGCTAACGGCACGTCTCTGCCGGTCGTGTTGGGGGCACTTGGCCTGCTGGCATTCGTTGGAGTTGTGGCCTACGTTCGCCAGTCGCAGACCCCGGCCGCTCAGGCCGATAGATTCTATGATCGCCTGGTCCAGGAGCCGCGGAAGACGCTATCGCTCGTGGAGCAGAAATACGCGCTAGAAGATGGCTCGCCCGATTTCTTATTACAATTGGCCAACCGCGCGCGACGCGCCGAGGACATGAGTCTGGCTAACCTGGCGGACGGGCTTTTCTTGCTCGCCAATCGCACGCAGGCGGGATTGCCCATCATCACCCGCACCCTGGACGATGCGGCCGCGCTGGGCAAACCGTGGGACGACCTCTCGCAAAGGCGCATGATCTATCGCACTTGTCAGGCTATGCTCGAAGCGCCTTCCATCACGGAACTAGGTCTCGTTCGGCCGCAATTCGTGCAAACCCTCGCCGTGCTGGAGGAGAGGAAGGAGTGGTCGCCCATCCTGGAAACGCTGTTGCCGGTACTCACCAACATGCGCGACAGCGATCGGGTAGAGGCTATCGACGATCGGCTGGTTTATCTGAATCAGGCGGCCATCCGGCTGCGGCAGGTGCAGGATCAGATCAACGACTTCGCGCCTAGCGTGGAGCGCACCCTGGTTCGGGCGATAGCCCGCCGCTGGTCGGGCTTGCTGACCGCGGAGATCGAGGAGCAACGCGGCCGGGCGGAGCTGGAGGTCTCGTTGAAGACAAAGCGTCTGGCGCCCAACGGCCAAACCCACGTCGCGATGGAAATTCGCAACACGGGACGGGCCGCGGCGGAAAATATCGTTGCCGTTCTCAACGATAATCCGGCCTACCAGGTGCGCAGCGAGCCACAGAAAATCCCTTTCTTGCCGTCCGGCCACGCCAAGCAGGTGCGTTTTCTCATTGAGCCGCAATCAGAAGAGCGGTTCCGGGTCTGGCTGTCATTGACTTACGACGACCGAAACCGACGCGAGAAGACAGCCGCTTTTGGGGATATGGTTCACTTGCTCCCACCAGTGCGCGAATTTGCGCCTGTGGCCAATCCTTACCTGCCGGGGACGCCCTTGCGCAAGGATAGCCCGTTGTTCTTCGGCCGCGAAGAGTTGTTCGACTTCATCGCCGAGCACGCNGGCACGCACGCCCAGCGCAACGTATTCATGCTGGTCGGCCAGCGGCGCACGGGCAAAACCTCCCTACTGCTGCGCCTGGAAGATTATTTGCCGCCCCACCTTCTGCCGGTCTACATCGATTGCCAGTCTCTGGGCGTGTCACCCGGCATGCCCGCGCTGCTCCAGGAATTCGCCTGGCACATTGCTGACGCGCTGGANAGTCGGGGCCTGGAACTCGAGGTGCCCGACATAGAGGCGTGGCGAGCCGACCCAACCCGCATCTTTCAGCGCGAATTTTTGCCCGCGGCGCGGCGCTTGCTGCCGTCGGATACGACGCTGCTGTTAATTTTCGATGAATTCGAGGCCTTCGAATCGATGGTGGCCGATGGCATTCTGCCGCGCACCTTCTTCCCCTACATGCGTCACCTGATGCAGCACAGCACGGGACTGGGTTTTGTCTTCGTGGGGACGAGACGCCTGGAAGAGATGAGCGCCGACTACTGGTCAGTCCTGTTCAACATCGCGCTCTATCGCAAGATCGATTTCCTGAGCCCACAGGCGGCCGAGCGGCTCATCTGCGAGCCGGTAGCTCCCTATCTGGTCTACGACGACCTGGCCCTGGCCAAAATCCTGCGTGTCACCGCCGGACACCCCTATTTTTTGCAGCTGGTCTGCTACACGTTAGTGAAGCAGGCCAACCAGCAAAAGACGGGCTACGTGACGATTTCCGATGTGAATACCGCCCTGGGGGATATGTTGCGGCTGGGCGAGGTCCATTTTGCCTATCTCTGGCAACGATCCAACCCGGCCGAGCGCGCGGTGCTGGCAGCGGCGGCGCATTTGATGGACCGCAATGAACCGCTGCACCCGGAAGAAATCGTCGATTACCTACGGACCTACAGCATTGAGTTGGACTCTGCCGAGACCCTCCATGCCCTCAANACACTCGTCGAACGAGACGTGATGCAAGAGGTGACCGTCGAAGGCAAATCTTTATACGAGCTGAGGATTGGGCTTGTCGGTCTCTGGGTCGTGCNAAACAAGAGCCTGAGCAAGCTCCACGTGCACCTGGAAAGTTGATCGCCGCTATAGTTCTTTCGGCCGCCAGATTCCAGCCAGTTCATACTGTTTTCCTCCGGCAAGCTTTGACCATTTATCGATTGGTGCGCGGACGCAGGCCAGGGCCGCCGTGCTCATTCGTTCATCCAGACCGGTGAGCCACTCAACAAGCTCCTGTATGCCGGGGTTGTGACCGATCATCATCAGGGTTTCCACATCATCGCTTAACTGTCGCGCAATTGTGATATATGCTCCAGGCTCAGCCAGATAGAGCTTTTCGGTGTACTGAATATCCGAGGCCAGGGGCAGTTCCAGCGCGACGAGTTCGGCCGTCATGGCCGCCCGTTTGGCCGAGGATGAGATGATAAGATCGGGAATAAGCTCCTCGTGCCGGATNAGCTTGCCCATGCGCGGCGCGTCGCGGCGGCCGCGATCGTTAAGCGGCCGGTCGTAGTCCGTTAATCCCTCGTTGTCCCAACTCGACTTCGCGTGGCGCAACAACAGCAAAGTTTTCATGTCGTCTTCGTCCCTTCAGGCTGAGTTTTAACCAAAAGGGGCACCCGCAAGTGCCCCTTGATTACCTATCTGGCCAGCATGGCCGTCCTAAATTTCGTCGGTCGTCTCAACGATGTGGCCGACAAGCCCGTACTCTTTGGCCTGCGAGGCGGACATCCAGAAGTTGCGATCGGTGTCTTCCTCGACCTTTTCGATGGACTGCCCGGTCTGGCGGGCAAATATCTCGTTCAGGCGACGACGCATTTTGATGATTTCCTGGGCCTCGATGGCGATATCCGACGCCTGTCCGGTGGCGCCGCCCGCCGGCTGGTGCAACAGAAACCGAGTGTTGGGCAGGCTATAACGGTTCTCTCGGTCGGCGGCGGCATAGATCAACGCGCCGGCGCTGGCCACCCAGCCCGTACCGATCACCTTCACCGGCGACTTGACGAAGCGAATCATGTCGAAGATCGTGTCGCCGGACTCCACATGGCCACCCGGCGAGTTGATAAAGATACGGATCTCGTCCTGTGATTCAGCATCCATCACCAGCAAGCGGCGGGTGACATCCATCGCCACGTTCATGTCGATTGGGCCATAGATCAGGATAGTACGGTTTTTCAGCAGGNGATCTTCCAACGAGCGCGGCCCATCATTCTTGTCCTTGCCCTTTTCTGGCTCGTCCTCGCCCGGTTCCTCGATGGGTTCGACTTCGGGGAAGTCGTCATCGTCGTCATCATCATCCAGCATGGGGTAGAACCCCGTCATATTACTCATACGTGCGATTCTCCTCAGGATCTTCAAATGATCCTCATGAGACTCATTATAAGAAATCCGGGCAATATATGCATCCTCAACAGCGCGCCGGTCGTGACTGGGGCGCCGCTGAGGATGCTTTAAGTTCACTGACAGCAAAACGGACGATATTAGCGGCGCAGGTTCGAGAACGCCTTCAGGCCGGGATAGACCGCGGCGTCGCCCAGGTCTTCCTCGATGCGCAGGAGTTGATTGTACTTCGCGATACGGTCGCTGCGCGCCGGAGCGCCGGTCTTGATCTGGCCGGCATTCAGCGCCACCACCAGATCGGAGATCGTCGCGTCCTCGGATTCGCCGCTGCGATGGGACACGACGGCCGTCCATCCGTTGCGCTGGACGAGGTTGACCGATTCGATGGCTTCGGTCAGCGTGCCTATCTGGTTGACCTTGCACAATAAGCTATTGGCCGCCTTCCGATCCAGAGCAGTCTGAATGCGGTTCACGTTCGTGACCAGCAAGTCATCGCCCACGATCTGCAAGCGGTCGCCCAGCCGCTCGACCATNAGCGCCCAGTTATCCCAGTCGTCCTCATGTAACCCGTCTTCGATGGAGATGATGGGATACTTGTCTACCCAGGACTCCCAGAAGTCAACCATCTCGCGGCCGGTCAGGGTCTTGCCCTCTACCTTAAGGTGATATTTGCCATCCTCGAAGAACTCTGAGGCGGCTGGGTCCATGGCCAGCATGATCTGCTCGCCCGCGGAATAACCGGCCTCTTTGATGGCTTCCAGGATCAGGTCTACCGCTTCACTATTGGCCGACACGCGGGGGGCGAAACCGCCCTCATCGCCGACCGTGGTGCCATAACCCTTCTTGCCCAGCACCTTCTTCAGACTGTGGTAGATCTCCACACCCCAGCGCAAGCCCTCGCTGTAGCTCGACGCGCCGACCGGCATGACCATGAACTCCTGCATATCCGTCGCGCCGGCGGCGTGCTTGCCGCCGTTCATGATATTCATCATCGGNACCGGCAGNACGCGGCCGCCGACNCCGCCAAGATAGCGATAGAGCGGNAGGCCCAGNCTGGCNGCNGCGGCATGGGCCACGGCCAGGGANACGCCCAGGATGGCATTGGCGCCCAGGCGCTCCTTGTTCTCGGTGCCATCGAGGTCGATCATCGCCAGGTCTATGCCGGACTGATCGGTCACTTGCCAACCAACGAGCGCCTCNGCGATCTCGTCGTTCACGGCATCTACGGCTTGCAATACGCCCTTGCCGTTGAAACGCTTCTTGTCGCCATCACGCTTCTCCCACGCCTCATGGACGCCGGTGGAAGCGCCGGATGGGACGATGGCCCGCCCAATGGTGCCTTCGAATAAGGTAACTTCTACCTCAACNGTCGGGTTGCCGCGCGAATCTAGAACCTCGCGCGCGTGCACTGATTCAATGTAGTCCATTGATATTCTCCTTGGATTGTAAACAAGCTGAAAAGTCGTTGCGGCACCTCAGAATATACAAAATCCGGGCTGTTCTCGCAAGCAACGAGCACCACGCGCTTAGCCTATTAGAACATGTTATCCCACCTTGCTATTGTGAAGGCTGAGCGTTATAAATGCCGCTATGATCGAGGTTGCGCAGCCCCAACAAAGCCACGACATCTCGGCCCTGTGGCAGGATGTGCTCCACGACCTGCGAGACGTATTCGACGTGCATTACGTGTGCGCCCGCTTTTCTCACCACGTTGCCCGATTCACCTCGACCCGCACGATGGTCGCCGTCGCGGATACCGAAGCCAAGTGTTACGACCTGTGGCTGGCGGACGAGCACGGCGCGACCTCCCAGCGCCGCTGGACGAGAGACGAGGCGGGTTTTGAGCCTCTGGCCGGCCACGCCACGCCGGTGACCCTCGATAAACTGGAGCGTCCGGCGGTGGAAGTCATATCCAGCCGTCTGTGGCTGGAGACGCGNCGCCGCCTGATCTTCGCCTCACTGACGACTGAGGGACGGCCGTTCAATGCCTTCCCGCCGGTCTTCCTGGCGTTGCTCGACCCGTCTGAAACGGGCGCTATCGCNAGCGAAACTGTGCAAGAGATCGGGGACATGATGTGCGTCTTCCTGGATCGGGCTTCGCTGCGCCATGAAGTCGATCGCCGCACCGTGGAGTTCGCNGTTATCTCTGATGTGAGCCGCGCNCTCAGTTCAACGTTGAANGTGCAGCAAATCTACCAGTTGCTGACCGGCCCCATCCGGCAGACGCTCAATGTCGAGACGCTCTCCATCGGACTGGTTGAGCCGATTACCGGCGATATCGTATTTGTCGACAAGCTGCTAGGCCCCATGTTTGAGCGGCTACCGCCGGTGCGATTGAAAAAAGGACAGGGAATTGCGGGCTGGGTNGCCGAACACCAGGAACCGGTCGTCATTAACAACGCTTATACGGACCAGCGCTTCTTCTCCGGTGTGGACAAACGATCGGGATTCAAGACCACCTCGATGATCTGCATTCCCCTGAAGGTGAACGANAAGACGATCGGCATCCTTCAGGCTATCAACCGCCAGTTCGGCAACTTCACGAGCCATGATCTGGAGTTGATGCAGGGGTTGGGCGGCCCATTGGCCGCGGCCATTGAGAACGCCAATCTTCATGCCGACGTGCTAGCCGAGAAGCGGCGCATAGAGACATTGTTTGAGAGCATGTCCGAGGGGCTGGTCACGGTTAACCGGGAAGGCATCATTACCAAGGCCAACACNGCCTTTTCAATTCTAGTAACCGGACAGGCCGATGAGGTGATAGGAACGCCACTCAAGGATGTGGTGCGAACCAATAAGGGGGATATTGATGACCTGATCATGCGGGTGATCAATACGCCGGCGGGGAATGCCCATCTCGCGGCCGAACTCCAGCACCCCCAGAACCGGTCTCTGCCGGTACTGATCAGCGGCGCGCCGGTGGAAAACCAGTATGGCCCCGTGGATGAGGCGATTCTCGTATTCAGCGATCTGACCCAGATACGAGAAGTAGAGCGCATGCGCGACGACCTGTTCCAGGGCATCATTCACGAGCTCCGCACGCCGCTGGCGACGATCCTGATGTATTCCCGGCTGCTGCGCGAGGGCAAGGCGCGCCATCCCGAAAAGGCGGAGCGCTTCCTGGGCGTCATCGAGCGCGAGAGCGACCGCTTGCAGCGCATGATCCGGCAAATGCTGGATCTGGCCAAACTCGAAGCGCGCGAGATGCAGCGCAGCCCGGAGCCTGTGTGGCTCAATACCGTCTTCGAGGACACGCTCCCGCCCCTGGCCGAGCGCGCCNTCCAGAANGGANTGCTCTTCCGGCAACGTATCGAGGAAGATTTACCGCCGGTNATGGGCAATGCCGATGTGTATGACATGACGCTGAAAAATCTCCTGGATAACGCNATNAAGTTNACGCCGTCCGGGAGCGTGCAGATCGCGGCCTGGCAGGANAACGGCACGGTCGTCGTGGAAGTGGCCGACGACGGCATTGGCATCCCGCCGGAGGCGATGAACAATCTCTTTAAGCGTTTTTATCGCGCGCAGTCGGCCGTGGAGCGGGGCATCGCCGGAACCGGGCTGGGGCTCTACATGGTAAAAGAGAACCTGCGGAACTATAATGGTCAGATTGCGGTGCAAAGTACGCTGGGCAAAGGGACTACGTTCACNCTCCGGTTACCGGTTGCCCAAATCTGACACGCTAATACGTTATGCAACAAAACGCTATTTATCTGGACCATAGCGCGACCACGCCGGCACACCCGGCCGTCATCGAGGCAATGGCTCCTTACTGGAATGAGCAATACGGCAACCCGTCCTCGCATCATCGGACAGGCTACGTCGCCGCGCGCGCGGGGAGCGCGGCGCGCGAGCGCGTGGCCGAAATCCTGGGAACCGCGCCGGATGCCATTGTCTTCACCGGCTGCGGCTCGGAGA
The DNA here is from genome assembly GCA_014237545.1 of Ardenticatenia bacterium. Classification (GTDB taxonomy): domain Bacteria; phylum Chloroflexota; class Anaerolineae; order Promineifilales; family Promineifilaceae; genus Promineifilum. The sequence goes on from JAACJX010000621.1 coordinate 18,784, forward strand.
GCAACAACATCGCCTTGCGTGGCGTCATGACGGCCTCGCGCGCGGCTGGTCGGGGCAATCACCTGATCACCAGCGCGGTCGAGCATAGCGCCGTCCTGGCGACGGCCGTGCAACTGCGCGACTACTTCGGCTTCGACCTGACGATTTTGCCGACCGATGAGTACGGTCGGGTGAGGCCGGCCGACGTAGAGGCCGCCATTCGCCCCGACACGGCGCTAATCAGCGTCATGGCCGCCAATAACGAAGTCGGCAGCATCCAGCCGTGGCCGGAGATCGGCGCGCTGGCGCGGTCGCGTGGCATTCTGTTCCACACCGACGCCGTGCAACTCATTGCCTCGCGCCGTTGGAACCTGTCGGCGGAACCTATAGACCTGATGACCATCGCGCCACACAAATTCTATGGCCCGAAAGGCGTGGGCATCCTGGTCGTGCGTCCCGGGACAGAGTTGGTCTCTTCACAGACGGGTGGCGGCCACGAGGGTGGGTTGCGTGCGGGCACGCTCAACGTGCCGCTCATCGTCGGCGCGGCCGAAGCGCTCTCCCTCGCCGCGGCCGAGCTGGAACAGCGCCGCGCCCACGTCTTGCCCCTGCGCGACCAGTTGCTGGACCAGTTACCGGCGGCCTTGCCCGAGCTATGCATTGTGACCGGTCACCCGACCGAGCGCCTAATGCATCATGCCAGCTTCGCCTTTCGGGGACTGAGCGGCAATGACTTGCTCATCCACCTCGATGTGGCTGGCATCGCCGCCAGTAGCGGCTCNGCTTGCAGCAGCGGCGATCCGAAGCCATCGCCCATCCTGCAGGCGCTGGGACTGGGCCCCGAATGGACAACGGGTGGATTGCGCCTGACCCTCGGCATTCAAAATACNCAGGCCGACATTGACTATACGGTGAGAGCGCTCACCGCGATTGCCCGCGACCTGGCCGCTCTGGAGTNCGGTNTCAGCGTGGCCTCCACCTGAGCAACATGAACGGCCCGCTTCCATCCTCGCGCCCCGATGGGCAACCAAGAGTCGTCGTCGCCATGAGCGGCGGCGTCGATAGCTCCGTGGCGGCTGCCTTGCTCGTCGAGCAGGGCTATGAAGTCATCGGCATGATGATGCGGCTATGGAGCGAAAGCGGCGCCNGCCCATCCGCGCCGTCGAACCGCTGCTGCACCCCCGATCAAATGGCCGACGCCCGGCGCGTGGCCGACCGCCTGGGCATCCCGTTCTACGTGGTGGATGTGCGNCAGCATTTCCGGCAAGCCATTGTGCAGTTTTTTCTGGACGAGCACGAGGCCGGCCGGACACCCAACCCTTGCGTTGAGTGCAATCGGCAGATCCGGTTTACCTATCTCCTCGAGCGGGCACTAGCTCTGGGAGCCGATTACCTGGCGACGGGTCACTACGCCCAGATTGAGCAGACGCCTNGGGGGTACCTCCTCAAGCAAGGGATAGACTCGCACAAGGACCAATCCTACGTACTGCACACCTTCCGGCAGGANCAACTGGCGCGGGTGCTATTNCCGATCGGCCAATACACCAAGGATGAAGTGCGCGACATCGCCCGCCGCTTTGGCCTGCCGGTGGCTTCGAAGCAGGAAAGCCAGGACCTATGCTTTCTGAACGATGGGGATTACCGCCGTTTTATTCGCGAGAACAGCATCAATATTTACCAACCCGGCCCCATTCTCGACGCGGATGGCCGTGAATTGGGCCGCCACGAGGGCTTACCCTTTTACACGATTGGCCAACGGAAGGGACTGGGCATTGCCGCGGCCGAACCGCTATTCGTCCTGCGCAAAGACACGGCGCGCAATGCGCTTATCGTCGGCCCACGCGAGGCGCTGGGCGCGCGCGAACTGGTCGCCGAAGGCGTGAACTGGATCAGCGGCGCGGCCCCAGCCGGCCCAATCCAAGCCGAGGTAAAAATTCGATATAAGGCGACACCCATCCCCGCGGGCATCACGCCGCTGGAGGGCGGCGCGACTCATGTCCAATTCAGCGAGCCGGCCTATGGCGTTACACCGGGGCAGGCGGCCGTCTTTTATGAAGGCTCTGTCTGTCTGGGCGGGGGCCTCATTACCAACCAGGGCGGACAGAGCGAGNAAGATCCGGCAATTGTCGTCATGGCCGAGGGGGTAAACCGATGATAGCCATTCCAGGCTCAGCTTCAGGGCTAGTTTTGGGGTTCCTGCTGGCCAGCATCTATGGCGGCGCGTTTCACCTCATCTTTGGCGGCCCAATCCGGCGCATTCTGGTTTACCTCTTCGCGGCGTGGGTGGGATTTTTTATCGGCCAATTCATCGGCGATTTCTTCAACTTCGAGATACTGAAGTTAGGCAAAATACATCTCGTAAGCGCCAGCATAGGGGCGTGGCTTTCGCTTTTNGTCGCGTGGTGGCTGGTGGGTCAGGATTCCTAAGNGTAATTGAGACCGATGTTGATTCCTGCTATACTTAACATTTGGGGTTTATGTGATGAATGAAGCACCATATCCGGTCTCGCCCGCAATTGTTGATGAGGTCAACAGCGAACCACTGGTACCTACCAAGTTCATNGTCATCGGCGTAATCGTGTTGCTGGTCNTGGGAGTAGCCTTCACCGCGCTTCTCACTTACCTGGCTGTCAATTACGCGGACACNATCATCATCGTTCGCGATATTTTCATAATCGCCCTNGGTATCATGTCCTGCCTTTCAGGCATTGTCCTTATCCTGTTGTTGATCAGCATCATCCGCCTGATCAACATGCTCGAATTCGAATTGAAGCCCATTNTGCTGAAGACAAACGATACCCTGGGCACGATACGAGGAACTACGGCGTTTATGAGCGACAATGTCATGCGGCCGGTAGCGACAGCCAGCAGTTACATGGCCGGTTTGCGGCGCGGCGTCATGACCCTCTTCGGCGACCCACGGCGGAACCTGGGTAAATAGCAGNTTTAGGAGAAATAGAAATGGATAACAACGAAAGCGAACTCGGCTCCTTTCTGGCCGGTTTTGTCATTGGAGCACTGGTTGGCGCGGCCACAGCTTTAATCCTTGCTCCCCAGTCTGGTTCAGCCACGCGGCAAAAAATTCTCTCGTCCAGCCAGGATCTGCGCGAATCGGCCGATACTCACGCGCGCGAGTATCGCGAGAAGGCGGAGTCGATCATCAGCGACACGCGCAGTCGCGCCCAAAATTTGACCGATCAAGTTCAGGACCAGGTACGCATCGTTCTGGACGCGGGCAAAGAGCAGGCGGAACAAATCGTCGAGGATATCGACGCCAGCACGCCNTCCGCCTAAATATCCGNCAGCCCCACGAGCAGCGTGCCTTGGGGCAAACAAAATAGCCGGTCGGCCGTCGGGCAATGGGAGTTCTCATCTTGTCTCCGGCAACAGATCGCTACCGCCGGCAGTTTCCGAGCGATCTTCATCCGTAAATAAAGAAATATTGTGCACCGCGTTCGATTGTTTGAGGCAATCGGCGCGNTGAAATGTGCCTCATGATTCAGGTTGCCGAACCTGCCTTGGGGGACTTCTTCAAAAGTCTTCCCACGAGCCAGGCAAACGAAAATGATAAAACGCGTCTGAGCGAAGCGCTGCAATATGCCATTCTCGTTTATGGCGACGAGAAGCGGCCGTCCGGCGAGACGTACCTGGCCCACGCCAGGAACGTAGCCTCGGCCCTGTCCGAATTGGGCATTGAGGACGTGGATACCATCATTGCCGCCCTGCTCCACGAGACGCTCCAGCCCTTCACGGGACTCGCGGACAGGGAGTTGGAAAAACGTTTTGGCCGCGAGGTGGCCATCCTGGTCAAGGGCGCCAAGACGATTGACGATTATTCCAAGCGGGCCAGCCGAAACCGCCATGAGACCGGCATCGAGCTCGACTCCACTCTGGATAGAGACACGCTGGAGGCGATCCGGAAAGCGCTCCTGTCAATCATCGAGGGCGACATCCGGATCATCGTTATCCGCATGGTCGACTGCTTGCAAGATCTGCGCCGGGCCAGCAATTTGCCCGTGGCCCAGCAGCACGAAGTGGCCTTCGAGGCCATGAACATCTATGCCCCTCTGGCCAATCGCCTGGGTATCTGGCANCTGAAATCACAGCTGGAGGATATGGCCTTCCGCTATCTGGAACCGGATAGATATCGCCAGATCGCCCGCCAGTTGGATGAAAAACAGGAATTGCGCGCCCTCAAGGTGGAGCGCGCGGCCGCTCGCTTGCGCCGGCGGCTGGGCGAAATGGGGCTGAAGGCGTCCGTAACGGGCCGGCCGAAGCATATTTACTCGATTTACCGCAAAATGAAGCGCAAGGATCTGGATTTCAACCAGATCTATGACATCCAGGCCTTGCGGGTGATTATTGAGCCGCCGGAACTTGAGCCGGCCAAAGACGAAAATAACAGAGCCAGCAGTGATAAGCGCCTCAGCGCCAAAACGCGCAAGGAGCGGGACGACCTGGAGCGGGACCTGTGCTACCAGGTGCTCGGCGCTGTCCACAGCCTCTGGCAGCCGATTCGCGGCGAGTTCGATGACTACATCGGCTCGCCCAAGGCCAACGGCTACAAATCGTTACACACAGCCGTCATCGACTCCGAATCTGGCCAAAAGCTGGAAGTGCAAATTCGCACCATTCGAATGCACGAGGAAGCGGAGCGTGGTGTCGCCGCCCATTGGGCTTACAAGGAACAGGCTACCAAGGTCAGTTCATCGGCCCAACGCCAGATACAGAACCTGCGCGATCTTTTGGTTTCGCTGCAGGAAGATGAGGAGGAAGGCGAGGGTATCCTCGATGTCGGCAAGATCGAGGAGCGCATCCACGTCTACACGCCGAACGGGCAGGTAATCGACCTGCCGGCCGGCTCCACGCCTATTGACTTCGCGTATCAGATCCACACCGAATTGGGTCATCTTTGCCGTGGAGCGCGGGTCAACGGCAAGCTTGTCGGCCTGGACCACCAGCTTCAGTCCGGCGACAAGGTTGAAATAATNAAGGGCAAGCGGGGCGGCCCANACCGGGACTGGATGAATCCCAGCCTGGGCTACACCGGCAATGCCCGCACGCGCAGCAAGATTCGCCAGTGGTTCCGGCAACAAGAGCGCGAGCAAAACATCGCTCAGGGGCGCGAAGTCGTCCAAAGAGAACTGAAGCGGTTGGGGCTGACTGAGGTTTTTACGGTTGAAGACATCAGCCGGGCGCTGAAGTTCGACGACATCGACGAATTTCTGTCCAAAGTCGGGTTCGGCGACATTCAAACGGTTAAGATCACCGGAGCCATCGCCCTCATGCAACANGCGCTGCGGGCCGAGGATGAGGAGTTGCTCCCTCTATTCAAGCCGCCGTCGCCCAGACGAAAGGGGCTGACTGTGCGCGGCGTGGAAGGGCTGTACACGCGCTTCGCCGGCNGCTGCAATCCCATCCCGCCCGATCCCATCATCGGCTATATCACNCGCGGGCAAGGGGTCACCATTCACTCGCAGTCGTGCGACCAGTTGAAAGGCATCTCGGAGAAGGAAAGGCTGATTGAGGTGGATTGGGGCACAGACGAGCAGCGCTATCCAATTCCTATCGTCGTCACGGCCTATCGGCGGGGTTCGTTAATCGAAGACCTGGTATCCACCCTGCGGGGGCAGCAGATCAATGTGCCCAAGACCAAGTTGGTCACATCCGACAATATCATGACGGTCTACCTGATTGCCGAGGTGGCCGATATCAAGCAATTGAACTGGTTGCTGGCCAAGCTGAGCAATTTGCCGAAGGTCATCAAGGTCCAGAGACAACACTGGTCTTAGCCGGTCATTCCTGACTGCCCGGTAGGACAACGCCCATCTCATCCAGTTGCAGAGGCGGCCGTTCCTCACCCTCGCCCAAATAGAGTTGCCACAACTCGCCGTTGTAGCGAAATGGTTCAGGGGGCCGGCCATCGTCATCGAAGACCAGAAAGCCCCAGACCCAATCCCCTTCACGCCCCTGAAGACGCAATTTCGCACCTTGCCAGCGGCAGTAATAAACGAGTGGTCCCATAACCGTCCCTAGCCTTCCTCGATCTCATACTGGTTGAAAATCTGCCGGTAGGCGGCCGACGTTTCCATCAGCGTTGCGTGGTCGCCGGCCACTTCCAGCTGGCCTTTGCGCAGGACAAGCACCAGATCGGCCCAACGAATTTGCGAGAGGCGATGGGTGATCAGAAACGTGGTGCGGTTTTCCGAGGCATGGCGAATGGCCCGTTGAATTTGATCTTCTGTTTCGCTGTCCACCGCGCTGGTAGAATCGTCAAGAATCAGGATGCGAGGGTTGGTGAGGAAGGCGCGCGCCAGGGCAAGGCGCTGGCGTTGCCCGCCGGAGAGCGTGACGCCTCGCTCGCCGACCACTGTCTCGTAGTCGCTCTCGAAGCCCATGATGAAGTCATGGGCCTGCGCGGCGCGCGCGGCCGCCTCGATCTGTTCCTGAGTGGCCCCCGGCGCGCCGAAGGCGATATTCTCGGCCACCGTCCGCGAAAAGAGGAAGATGTCCTGTTCAATGATGGAAATTTGCCGGCGCAACGAAGCCAGACTCCAGTCGCGCACGTCCACCCCATCTACGAGAACCTGGCCCTCGCGCACATCATAGGTTCGATTGATGAGCTTCGTCAGCGTGCTCTTGCCCGCGCCCGTCTGGCCGACGATGGCGACCGTCTGCCCCGGGCGGACCGTGAAAGAAATATTGGTCAATGTGTCCACGTCGGGGACATAGCCAAAAGTGACGTTGTCGAAACGCACCTCGCCGGTTATGGGTTCCGCGTATCCTTGCGGATTTTCGTCCAGGTCAGTCTCGGTATTGATCAACTCCAGAATGCGCCGCGCGCCGGCCATGCCAAGAGAAACCCGGGAATAAGCCATGAGCGAGATATTGGTCGGGAAGCCGAAAAGCGAAAGCAGGCCCAAATAAGCCACCACGTCACCGACCTGCAATTGCCCGGCCTGCAAGAGGAGCAGCGCATGGGCAAAGCCGATTCCTTCAGTGATTCCCAGCAGGAGAAGAGGCAGGAATTTGGCCTCTTCGCGGCCCTGGGCCACGGTCGCGTCGCGGAAGGCGC
>JAACJX010000445.1 GCA_014237545.1 Ardenticatenia bacterium
CGGCCCGACCAACGGCAACCTGCTCAATATCGTCCAGGTGACGCTGCCCATCGCCGCCGGTGTCGATGAGATCGTCCTCGATCTCGTGTCCCCGTCGGAAATCGGCGACTCCGTGGCCATGACCGGCATGACGGCCCACTACCCGTGCGAGCCTGTCAACGGCAATTAGTGTCCATCACATCAACCGGGTGGTATAATCCCGGGCTGAGTTAAAAGAAACCGGGCCTTCCCCATCAAAAAGGAAGGCCCGGTTTTTTGTTGGCCGGCAGCCAACCGCCTGTCAAGCGGCGGCATTTCGCCGGCTGCCGCCCATTGCGACCGCCCACCCGTTGGGCTAGACTTCAAATCACATGGAGCAGATCCCCGACCCAGCCACGCCGGAACCTTTTTCCCCGCCTTTACTAGACGCGCTATCTGACCCATCATCCGCTGAACTGGCGGCCGAGAGGCAACTGAGCGACAGTGANGAGAAGGGCGGCATCGTCCGCGCCGCGGCCGTGCTGGCCGCGGGCAACGTCGCCAGTCGCGTGCTGGGCCTGGCGCGCGAGATGGTGAAGGCCAATCTCTTCGGCACCTCGCCGCTGCTGGCCGCCTTTCAGGCCGCCGCCTATGTTCCCACAAGCCTGTTCGATCTGATCATTGGCGGGATGGTCAACTCGTCGCTCGTGCCCGTCTTCAGCGATTACACCGATAAGGACAAGCGCGAAGAGTTATGGCGCGTGCTGAGCATGGTGCTGAGCGCGGCCACGCTGGTCCTCCTCGTCGTCGTCGTCGTGGTAGAATTGCTGGCGCCTCAGGTGGCCTGGCTGGTGGGCGCCGTCAATTTCACCGATGCCGGACTGTCGGATTTCAGTGTCACGCTCATCCGAATGACCACGCCGGCGGTGCTGTTTCTGGGCATCGCCAGCATTCTGACCGGCGCTCTCTACGCCCTCAAGCGGTTCACCCTGCCCGCCTTCGTCGGCGCGGCCTTCAATGGCACGATAGTCGTCGTCGCGTTGCTCAATCCGGGCGAGATTCGCAGCCTGGTGTGGGGGTTGCTGCTCGGCTCCTTGCTCCAGGTCTTGCTGCAGCTCCCCGCCCTGCGCGACGCGCGCCTACGCTGGACACTCGATTTCCGCCATCCAGCCATCCGCCGCATCATCAAGCTCTACATCCCCATTCTGGCCGGGCTGATCGTCAACCAGCTCGCCATCATGCTCAGCTACAACCTGGCCATCCGCACCGGCGACCAGAGCCTGAACTACATGAACTATGCCACGACGCTCTACCAGTTTCCGCTGGGATTGGTCGTCACGGCGCTGTCAATCGCCACCCTGCCGACCCTGTCGCGGCAAGCGGCCGGCGATCTGTCCCTCTTCAAGCAGACGCTTGGCGACGGCTTGCGGCTGGTGCTGGCCCTCATTCTGCCGGCCACCATGGGGCTTTTCGCGCTGGCACCATTCATCATCGGCCTGCTGTTCGAACACGGCCGTTTTACATCATCCGACACGGCGACAACGTCCCTGGTGCTGCGCGTCTATCTGGTGGGGATGCCGTTCGCCGCCGCCGACCAAATGCTCGTCTTCGCCTCCTACGCGCGCAAGGACACGTGGCGGCCGGCGCTGGTCGGCTTCATCAGCATCCTCATCTACTCCCTGACGGCGCTGGTTTTGCTGCGGCCGCTGGGTCTGCTCAGCCTGATGGTCGCCGACGCGGTGAAGCACGTCGTTCATACGGTCATCATGCTCTGGATCCTGCGGCGGCAGTTGGGCGGTCTGGCCGGCCATCCCGTCCTGCGGAGCCTCGCCAAATCGATACTGGCGGCGACCTTGACCGGACTGGCGGCGTTCGGCGCGGCGCAGCTGGCNCTGCTNTGGCCNNCCCCGNNGGCGCTGACGCACCTGGGGCCGGTGTTGGCCGGTGGNCTGGCCGGCGTCGCGGCCTACACGATTTGCGTATTTGCGCTTAATATTACGGAAACACGCGCCTTGCCGCGCTTGCTCGCGCGCAACTAGGACCCTAACGGAGGAACAGATGAGCGACCAACCCCATCGNTTCGTGATTCAGTCGGGAGCAGACGCCGGTCGGGCGTTCGATCTGACCGCCCCCAGCATCACCATCGGCCGCTACCCGCTGGCCGATATCGTCATCAACGATCCCGACGTCGCCTATCGTCATGCCTTGNTGACCCGCGGCGATACGTCCTACCGTATCGCCGATCTGGGCAGCGACGCGGGAACCTACATCAACGGGCAACGAGTGACGGCCGAGCCGGTTCCGCTTAAACATGGNGACATCATCTTGCTGGGCNCGCGTCTGTCGGCCGCTTACCTGGAGCATGAAATCGAGCTTGNCGGCCAGGAAGAAACGACCNCCGCGCCAGCGGNGNTTGAGGACNTNGCTCCGCCCGCCNCGGTGATAGANATGACGGCGACGCCAGATGAGGTNGTAGAAGGTNTGGCGGAGTCGGGCAGCGAGTACGAGCCGCCGGCCTACGANGTCGAGGAGGAGGCCGNAGTCATCGCTGATGCCGCCGCCGCNCGGGCGACGNCCANNGAACCCGCCNCCCACGCNGCTCACCACCCNGNGCCNCTGCCGGCCATGCCCCCGCCGCAGAAAAACAGAAACGGCCGGATCGCCCTGATCGCGGCCGGNTGCCTGATCGCGCTGCTGGCGTGCTGCTGCAGCTCGACCCTGTTTATGTATTTTATCGGCGGNGACTGGTTATTNCGCCTGCTCGGCTACNTGNCCTAGCGGCGGAANAAGCCCTTTTTNGGCGCTGGCTCGGCGGCCGATTCGACNTTCGNCGCGGCTTCGCTTAATTCGCCCTCGATCAGCTTGATGCCGTTGGCNACGGTCGAAGCCACGTCGCCGGCCGCGTCGCTGACCTGGCCCTCGACGATCTTGGCCTCGCGCGCGGCGTTCATCTGCTCCATGTAGCGNGCGACCACCTGCGGCGGGGCCATCTCGATGAAGACCTTNGCCCCGATGAGCAACAGCGTCAGGTCATCAATNTGGCCCAACACCGGCACGAAATCGGTGATTATNTCGATCGGGAAAAGCGTGTAGAGCACGCCGAGGAACGGCAACGCTTTCAGGTAGATNGGGACTTCCCGATCCTTGATGAGATAGAAGACGAGNCGCACNTGCTGCCACAACTCGCCCAAAAAACCGACATCCTTCANTTTACTCGTAAATGATTTATTGGTATTTGCCACTGTTCCCAACCTGCCCCNNCGNGGGGGCCNAATTCCTTTTTTTGCTAACTGAGCCTANACATTATACGTAAAGGTGGCCTTTCTGTCGCATTCCCTTTAANTATTTCCCATNTGGCTGTTGCCTTCCGTNGGGCATGGGCATACAATCACGCGCCGATGATACTGGTGATCCTCAAATTACTGGTGGTGNTGTTCTTTCTGCTGATGTTCATCCGCCGGCCGACTGTGGCCTGGGGCATTGGACTATTGACGGTGACAACGGCCGCCTTGCTCGATACCCTCCTCGGCACCTTCAACCGCGAGGAACTGCTGGCCGAATTGGGCTTCTTTTTCTACGTCATCAGCGGCGTGCTGCTGGCCGGCGCGGCCGCCTGGTTCTGGGGCGTGGTACGGCCGCTATTAAACAGAGATATGACCCCGGCCACGGCCACGCCGATGATCGCCGCGGCCCCCCGAGTGGCGACCCCGGCCTACGCGCCGGCCGCACCTCCGGGAGACAGTCACCCTCCAGCGCCTGAGCCCAAGCTCCCGCCGCCGCTGCCAGCCGACCATGTCGATCAGTACGCCGAAGCGGGCTTCGACCGGCAAATGCTCTATGAAGAGATCCGCCAGCGCTTCAGCCGGGCTGACCTGAGCGACTTGATGTTCGACCTCAACATAGACGAAGCGGATATCGCCACCAGCGGCCAGAGCCTGGACGAGTTGATCGTCCGCATGATGGACGCGGCTGAACGCGACGGCAACGCGCCCACGGTGGC
>JAACJX010000624.1 GCA_014237545.1 Ardenticatenia bacterium
ACGGCCGCGGACGTGCTGGCCCTCATCTGACGAATGACGAATGACTAATGAAGAGACTGCCACTCGCTCCCCTGCTCCCCTTCTCCCTTTCCCCTTTGTCTCCAAACCTGACAAACCCGCCAGGAAGCGATAAAATCCCCCCATGTCCTTTCGCCAGATGCTGCCCTTTTTCTTGCTGAATATCGTCGTCTCGGCCGTAGTCGTGTTGTCCATCCTGTTCTGGTGGGACAACCGCGGGAACTCGGGGGAGATCGCCGCCGAAGCGACCGCGCCCGCGCTGCCCGAGGGAGTGCTGCCCACGCCCAACATCGCCGCGCCGCCGTCGGGGACGGTTCCGGCGGAACCTGCGGCGTCCGGCTCCGAGCCGGTGACCCACGTCGTCCAGGCCGGCGAGACGCTCAACATGATCAGCCAGCAATATGACGTCAGCCTCGATGACATCATGGCTGCCAACAACATGACCGACCCCAACTTCATCGCCGTCGGGCAGTCGTTGGTGATCCCCGTTGGCGGGCTGCCGGAGCCGACCGTCGCGCCGACCGAGACGGCCGTGGCCAATCCCAGCCCCATCCCCACCGAACCGGCGGCCGCCGGCGGCGGCGTCATCGCCGTGACCGGTGTTATCGATCCCGGCATGCTGGAGACCGAGGCCGTGCAGTTGGTGAACAGCGGGACGCAGGCGCAATCGATCAGCGGCTGGAAGGTGCGCGACGAGGACAGCAACGTCTACACCTTCGGCGACGTCAGCATCTTCGGCGACGGGGCGGGCGTGATGCTCCATACCCGCGCCGGCGACGACACCTTCAGCGACCTGCACTGGGGCCTGGGGGAGCCGGCCTGGCGCAGCGGCGAGCAACTGACCCTGTTCGACGCGAGCGAGCAGGTGGTGGCGACGTTCACCGTGCCGTAGCTGGCGTTCCGGCGCCGGCGCGCCGCCCTTTGTCGTCTGGAATCGTTGTTTCTATCAATCCAACGGAGGTGTACCCATGCGCGGCTTGATTAGTCCCAAAGGCGAGCAGTTCGGCTATCTGATCGGCTACACCCTCTTCACGATGGATGACGAGCCGAGCGGCCGGCTGGAAGGGGAGTACATCGTCGACCTGGCCGGCAACCCGGTCTGGCGCGTCGTCGGCGACGGCGTGTACTCGCTGAACGGCATGGAGACCATCGGCTACCTGTCGGCCGAGCGGCCGGATGACCGGGAATATTAAGAAGGGAATCCACAGATTGCACACATTACGCAGATTGGAGAAGAGGCGGATGGCAAATTGCAGGTGGCAAGTGGCAAGTCTGGCGGCGGTCAGCGGTCAGTCGTCTGCGGTCGACACCAAGCGTAGCCACATCCATTGCCAAATCCAACTCTGACAAGGGAGACATTTATGCGACTAGGCGCACACATCAGCACGGCCGGCGGGGCGTACAAGGCGTTCGGCCGGGCCCGCGACGAGACCTGCGACTCGTTTCTCATCTTCACCAAGAGCAATCGCCAGTGGGCGGCCAAGCCGTTCACCGACGACGACATTACCTTCTACAAAAACGCCGTGGCCGAATACGCCGACCTGAAGCCGGTGTCGGTCCACGCCGCCTACCTGATCAACGTCGCCTCGCCCGACCCGGAACTGTGGGAGAAGTCGTACCAAGCGCTGAAGGACGAGGTCGAGCGCGCCGGGGCGCTGGGCGCGGATTTCATCACCTTCCATCCCGGCTCCTACATGGCCAGCAGCGAGCAGGAAGGGCTGGACGCCATTGTCCGCGCCATGCGCCGGCTGCTGGCCGAGACGGAAACCACCGCGCCGGACACGGTCATCTGCCTGGAGACGATGGCCGGCCAGGGCACGAACCTGGGCGGCAAGTTCGAGCACCTGGCCTACATTCTGGAGAACGCCGGGCCGAGCGACCGGCTGGGCGTGTGCTTCGACACCTGCCACGTCTTCGCCGCCGGCTACGACATTCGCACGCCCGAGGCCTATGAGGCGACGATGGCCGAGTTCGACCGCGTCATCGGGCTGCACAAAATTCGCTGCTTCCATTTCAACGACAGCATCCACGAGCTGGGCACGGGCAAGGACCGCCACGCCCACATCGGCCGCGGCCAGATCGGGCTGGACGGCTTCGCGAACTTCATCAACGACCCGCGCTGGGCCGACCACTGCGCCCACCTGGAGACGGAGCCGACGATGGACGGCGAGGACGGGCTGCCGGTCAACATGAACCATGCCAACCTCGCCGCGCTGCGGGCGCTGATCAAGGCGGTGGAAGAAGAGGGGTGAGTGACTCTGGGGCTGCCTACGGACCGCGGCCGACCGCCGGCCGCTGCCTCTCCCCTGCACCCTTTCCCCCCTTCTCCCCTGCTACCTGCACCTATTAACTTTCCCTAACGGAGACCCATGTTCATTGTAGATGCCCATCTCGACCTCGCCTATAATGCCATTGTCAAGGGGCGCGACCCGCGGCTGGGTGTGGCCCGGATCCGCGCCGGCGAGCCGGCCCCCAAGGATATTGCCACCGTCGGCCTGCCGGAGATGCGCCAGGCGGGCGTCGGCCTCATCTTCGCCACCCTGTTCGTGTCGCCGTCTTCCACGCCGTTCGAGCGCGAGCCGAATGAGCACACCTATGACACCCCCGAGCAAGCCCACCGCCTGGCCCTGGCCCAGGTCGACTACTACCGCCGGCTGGTGGATGAGGATGACGCCTTGCGTCTGGTGACCGACGTGGCCGGGCTGGATGAGGTCGTCGCCAGCCACGAGAACGGCCAGAAGCCGCTGCTGGGCATCGTCCTGCTGATGGAAGGGGCCGACTGCATCCGCGAGCCGAAGGAAGTGGAGTTCTGGTACGAGCGCGGCGTGCGGCTCATCGGCCCGGCCTGGGACGACACCCGCTACTGCGCCGGGGCATGGCGCGACAGCAAGCAGGGCCTGTCGAAGGACGGCTACGCGCTGCTGGACGGGATGGCCGGGCTGGGGATGATCCTCGACCTGACCCACATGAGCGAGGTCGCCACCTTCCAATCGCTCGACGCCTACCCCGGGCCGGTCGTGGCCACCCATGCCAACGCGCGGGCCATCGTCCCCCGCGAGCGGCAGCTGAGCGACCGGCAACTCCGTCTCATCGGCGAGCGCGACGGGGTGGTCGGCGCGGTGCTGGCCAACTTCTTCCTGGCGCCGGACTACGTGCGCGGCCGCAAGGAGAGCGTGCCCGTGGCCCAGCTGGCGGCCCACATCGACCACGTCTGCCAGGTCATCGGCGACGCCCGCCACGCCGGCATCGGCTCCGACCTCGACGGCGGCTTCGGCCTGCGCGACATCCCCGACCCGATGGACAGCATCGCCGACCTGCCGCTGCTCGCCCCGGCCCTGCGCGAGCGGGGCTACTCGGCTGAGGACGTGGCCGGGATTATGGGGGGGAATTGGGTGGAACTGCTGCGGCGAGCGTGGGGGTAGCCCTCAGGGGCAACGAACTTCTATCTCGCGCCGGGTGCGATGCACTTTCTTGAGTGCAACGCGCCTTCTGAATTACCCTGGCGATCAGGTGCGTCGGACCTTCTGGATTGCCCTGGCGAATAGGTGTAACGCGCCTTCTGACTTGATCTAGAATAGGTGCAACGCACTTCGGAAAGTGCATCGCACCTGCGTCTGGCCTAAGAAAGTGTTCACCATCTAATTTCACGTTAGAATTCATGCATGCGCCCTCGACGGCCAACGTTTGCTCCCGGAAGCTTCTACCATATTTATAACCGTGGCGTTCATCGGGAGTCTATCTTCCGGGAGGAAGAGAATTACTTATTCGTGCTGCGGCTGATGAAACAGGTGAGCCGTGCCGCTCACCTGACATTGATCGCTTACTGCTTGCTCCCCAACCACTATCATTATCTGATCCGGCAGGATGGAGATGAACCTGCCGGATTGATGCCGCAACGCGTCTTCAACAGTTACAGCAAAGCGTATAATAAACGCTACAACCATACTGGCACATTATTTGAGGGACCATACAAGGTGGAGTTGATCGGCCGGCGGGCTCATTTGCTGCATCTGTGCCGCTATATTCACGGCAATCCAGTGAAACACGGGCTTGCTCGTAGCGTGGATGAATGGGCGTTTTCCAACTATCTGGAATGGGTGGGCGAGCGGAATGGTTCTATCGTAGACCGGGAATTCGTGCGCGATTGCTTTGGTTCGGCCGATCAATACCGGCAATATGTGTTGGATTACCTAATCTCGCGCCAGCACCCCGAGGATGTGGCAGGGCTGTTTGAGGGATTAGATTACTAGGTTAAGGCGTGGGTGCGATGCACTTTCTAGATGGCAACGGGTGCGATGCACTTTCTTGAGTGCGTCGCACCTCTAGGTACAGAAAGCAGGTGCAACGCACTTCGGAAAGTGCGTCGCACCTGAGAGTTACCGCTCGAACACCCGACCCACCCCCGGCACCCGCTCCAGCTGCTCGATCAGTTCCGCCTCGCAGCCGACGCGCTGGTTGGGGAAGTCCATGACCAGGTCTTGCCCGGCCAGTTGCAGCCGCAGCATCGCGTTGCCTTCGTACCGCTCGGCCAGCCGGAACGACTGGCGGCAGGCGTCCTTCCAGTTGCCCGAGGCGCGAATCTCGACCACGAGCATCTTGTACGAGCCATTGACGGGCAGCGGTTCGTCCTCAAAAGAAGGCCCCGGCTCGCTGGCTGCGGTCTGCGGGCCATTCGCCGCCACTCCGTTATCCAATCTCATAGAACTGTCGCTCGCCTCATTCGTCATTCGTAATTCGTAATTCGTAATTCTCTCCGGCATCGCCACCACCGGCGGCGGGGGCGGCTCCTGGGCTTCGACGATGGCCGCCGGGTCCGGCCGGGTCGGCTCGTCGGCGGCGTCGTCCGTCTCGTAGCCGGTGAACTCCTCGTCATCCTCGGC
>JAACJX010000244.1 GCA_014237545.1 Ardenticatenia bacterium
GAGAAATCTTCCTGGTGATGGCGCGCCGTGACGCCCATGAGCGCCTCGCTGTTGCTGCGCACGTCCTCGCCCAGGCGGTGGGATATCTGGGGCAGCGTGCCGTGGACGTCGCGACAGTTGAGCAGCAGCTCCACCGTGCCCAGCACCCCGGCGGCGACGATGACGTTGCGCGCCCTGACGGTCTTGCGGCGCTTGCGGCCGACGTCGGTGATCTTCTCGCACGCCACCTGGTAGCGCGCACCGTCCGGCTGCGCGCCGAAGAGCGGCCGGACGAGTTCGACGTTGTGCTCCGGCAACACCTTCGCGCCGTACTTCTCGGCCAGATAGAGATAGTTCTTGTCAAGCGTGTTCTTGGCGTTGTTACGGCAGCCGACCATGCAGCCGCCGCAGTGGATGCAGCCCGTCCGCGTCGGCCCCTGGCCGTCGAANTAG
The DNA here is from genome assembly GCA_014237545.1 of Ardenticatenia bacterium. Classification (GTDB taxonomy): domain Bacteria; phylum Chloroflexota; class Anaerolineae; order Promineifilales; family Promineifilaceae; genus Promineifilum. Next base: position 433 of record JAACJX010000244.1, read on the forward strand.
GGATCGTTGACGGTGACGCCCTGATCGCCGAAGTAGATGCCTACGCNTGTGGCCTCAAAGGTGTCGGCCTGGCCCAGGTCGGTNGCGATGTTCATCAGGGTGTGGTCGGCCGGCCAGAGGCGCGGATTGGTGGCTGTGCCCAGCATTCGGTTGGCCGTGTGATAGTGGGGCATCAGTTCCGCTTCCCAGTCAGCCAGGTGGGACCACTCGGCNGCCTGGAAGAAAGCGCGGGGTGGGATGCGGTGCGTGCTGGCGTAGATGAGCGAACCGCCCCCCACGCCGGAACCGTTCAGCAGCCAGATATCCTTGAAGAAGTTCAGCCCCTGTGGGCCGAAGCAGCGCAGCGTGGGCATCCACAGATATTTGAATACATTCCAGTTGGTCTTGGGGAAATCCTCGGCGTTCCAGCGCTTGCCGCGCTCGATCACCAGGACGGAGTAGCCCTTCTCCGTCAGTCTCCAGGCGGAGACAGAGCCGCCAAAGCCGGAGCCGATGATGACGTAGTCGTAGACGGAATCAGCAACCGGCCCGTGGCCGTTGGCGCTCCGGTTGGCGTGGCCGTTTGACTTGAAATCCTCAAGGACGATGCTCATTTTCGGGTTCCTCTTGTCGCCGACGCGGCACTCGCGCAGGCTCCCGCCGCAAGATTTTCACATTATAACACATTGCGTCATGAGTTGTCAGCAAGTTGTGACACGATGTGTCAAAAGGGGCATTCACCCTTCCCATAAGACCTCGCCCGTTTTTCATTTCTGATGAAAATTAAGGCCTGCCTATAGTTGATTTCTGCCGCCTGAAATGGCATAATGTGAAAACTTCAAAAAAGAATGATTTCCCCTCATCAGCTTCCTCGTTAGTAAAGGTCCGTCACTTAATCAACATTGCGAAAAGCCACAATCCAGGAGGTGGAACGGACANACGATCTAAGACGCCAAACCTTCGCCGCAGCAGCCGCTCTGTCGGTGAACCCAGNTCAATGCGGTATCACAGCAACTAAATAACTCGGTTAGTTTCAAACGTCTTGAGGAGGACATCGATGAAATCCAATCCCGCGCGCCGAAGCCGCTTCGTATTAGTGACGGCGGTGCTTCTGCTGCTTCTATTGGCTACATCCCTGGCGATGGCCCAGGGTTCCCCTGGTGGATTTACGGCCACTGGCCTGACCCCCGACGGTGAGATTATTGAGGTTGATAAGCCGGCTAATGACGGGCCTTCTGCCCAACGCGCCTTCATCGACCCCAGCGATTTGGAAGTTGTCAGCGTTATCGTGACGCTGGATGATTCCATTAGCCCCGACACCGTCGCCGCCCTGACCGGTGGCGAGGTCATTCATCGCTATGACAAGGTGTTCAACGGCGCATCGCTCATACTGNACGGCGATAACGTCGACAGGTTGGCGGCCATTGACGGCGTGACCGGCATCTACCTTGACACCCTGCAGCAGCTCGANACGGACGCCAGCCCGCAGTTCATCGGCGCGCCGACCGCCTGGAACGCTCTCGGCGGCCAGAGCAGCGCCGGCGAAGGCGTAGTCGTGGGTATCCTGGACAGCGGCATCTGGCCGGAACACCCATCGATGTCCGACCCCGATCCGTTCGGCAAGCCCTATGACCCGCCGGCCATCGCCCCGGCCGCGTGCGACTTCGGCAACACCGCGGCGAATCCGGCCGACGCGCCGTTTAGCTGCAATAACAAGCTTATCGGCGCCTATACGTTCCTCGACACCTATAAGGCTGTTGTTGGCCTGATGTCGACCGAGTTCGACTCGGCCCGCGACGACAACGGCCACGGCACGCACACGGCCACAACGGCCGCCGGTAATGGCGGCGTCGCCGCTTCGATCTTCGGCGTGCCCTATGGCACTGTCTCCGGCATCGCCCCGCGCGCCCACGTTATAGCCTACCGCGTCTGCGGCGATGCGGGTTGCTACCAGAGCGACTCGGTAGCCGCTGTCAACCAGGCGATTATCGACGGCGTCGACGTGATCAATTTCTCGATCAGCGGCGGCAATAATCCGTATTCCGACGCGGTCGAACTGGCCTTCGCCAACGCCTACGACAATGGCGTCTTCGTCGCCGCCTCGGCCGGCAACAGCGGCCCCACCCCGGAGACCGTCGCCCACCGCGGCCCGTGGACGACCACCGTGGCCGCCAGCACCAGCGACCGCTTCTTCACAAGCACGCTCACCGTGACGGCCGATAACGGCGACACATTGGAACTGACCGGCGTCACCATCACCGACGGCATCGAAACCCCGACCCCCTTGGTCAAGGCGTCGCCGATCAATTGCAATAACCCGGCCGCGCCTGGAACCTACACCGGCAAGATCGTCATCTGCGAGCGCGGCACGATTGCCCGCGTGATGAAGGGCTACAACGTCCTGCAGGGCGGCGCAGCCGGCATGGTCCTCTACAACCCGGCGCTGCAAGGGCTGAGCACCGATAATCACTATCTGCCCAGCGTCCACATCGAGTTTCCGGATGGTGGCACGCTGATCAACTTCGTGGATACGCATACCGGCGTCATGGCCACCTTCACCCCCGGCACGGCGACGGCCGCCCAGGGCGACGTGATGGCGGCCTTCAGCTCGCGCGGCGGTCCCGCCCAGTCGCTCGGNATCAGCAAGCCTGACATCACCGCTCCCGGTGTCCAGATNCTGGCCGGCCANACCCCNATGCCGGCGACGGAAGAAGGCGGCCCGGCCGGCGAACTGTTCCAGGCNATCCAGGGCACGTCNATGTCCAGCCCCCACATCGCCGGCGCGGCGGCTATCGTCGCCGCCCAAAACCCGGACTGGACCCCCGGCCAGATCAAGTCGGCNCTGATGACCACCGCCCAGGGCGGCGTCGTGAAGGAAGACGGCTCGACNGCGGCCACNCCGTTCGACACCGGCTCCGGCCGTGTCAACCTGGCTCGCGCTGGTTGGGCACAACTCACCTTCGATGAGACGGCTGCGAACTACTTCGCCCACCAGAATGACTTGTGGAACGCCAACTACCCGAGCCTCTACGTTCCCAACCTGCCCGGCAGCATCACCGTTGAGCGCACCGTTCAGGATCAGACCGGCAAAAAGACCACCTGGCAATTGTCAGTGAACTCCGACCCCGGCCTGAAGGTAACTGTGCCCAAGAAGATCAAGGTCCCGGCCAATGGCGAGGTCACATTCCCCATTACGGTGTCCGCTCCGACAGTGCCGATCGGTGAAGTGCGTCATGCCCAGCTGCGGATGAAGTCCGGTCATGGCACGCTCATCTTCCCAATCACCATCGTGCGCGGCCAGGCCGTCGTGGAAATCGAGAAGGAGTGCGCGCCGAGCGTCCTTCGCGTCCAAGAAGAAACGACCTGCACCATCACGCTGACCAATACCGGCTTCGATGACGCGCCGTTCGACCTGCGCGACGTGCTGCCCAAGCAGCTCCGCCTAAGGGACAACTCGGTCGTCGGTGGCTGGCAGATTCCCGGCACCAACGGCGTGGAAGCCAATGGCGTGCTGCCCGGCGCNGCGCCGCCCGATGTTGANGTGGCATACACCCCCAATTCCTCGCCCGCGGGGTACCTGCCTCTGTCCCTGTTTGGTGTTGCGCCAATCGCAGGGATGGGNGACGAGTCGATCGCCAACTACAATGTCCCGGCATTCCTGTACGCGGGTGAGACCTATACGAGAATCGGTCTCACATCGAACGGCTACGCGGTTGTGGGCGGCGGAACGGGGGCNGATGTTAGTTTCATCAACACCGATCTACCGAACGCGACGCGTCCGAACAATGTTCTGGCTCCGTTCTGGACTGACCTGAATGTCGGCACGGTCCCGGCCGGCGGCGGCGTCCGCATCGGCACNCTGACCGACGGAGTAAGTACCTGGCTGGTCCTTGAATGGGATAGGGTTCCGAACTACTCGAGCGCGGCGCAGCGGAATTCCTTCCAGATCTGGATCGGCTTGCAGGGCGACGCCACTCCGGTTGAGGACATCACCTTTACCTATGACGCCGTTACCGGCGGCGACGGCGGCTTCCTGACCGTCGGCGCGGAGAACAAGTTCGGCAACCGCGGCGACACCGTCTATGTAGACGGCGTGGGGACAGCCCCAGGGATTGGTGCCGAAGTACTTATTACCTCTACACCCCCCGCGAACGGCGGAACCCACACCCTCACCTTTACGGCCTGGGCACGGAACGCCGGAACGTGGACCAACTGCGCGGAAATGACATCCCCCCTGTTCCAGGGCACGGCGATGGCATGCGCAGCCGGACGTGTCGACGGTCGCGGCCGTTAACTGTTAACTGATGGGATCCGGGGTTCTTCAGGGAACGCCGGATTCTCCTAGCTTTTCAATGGAGACCGGGCCTCAATCGAGAGACCCGGTCTCTTTTTTCAGGTACGCGCCAAGCGCATGCCCAACCTTTGCGTGTCAAAAACCATGTGCCATTCCCCGGCCCGGGTGCCCCCCTGTTATATGATTACCGCCGGAACTATAAACCAGTTTTCAGCCCGTCATTTTTCCTCTGTTACAATGAGAATGGCGTAACAATCGACGTGAGCAATTAGGCAGGGATGGATGACACGCAAATGACCGCACAAATTCTCGTCGCACAATCAGCCGCTCGCCTGACAGACCGCGAGCAGCGCGAGCAGCTGCAAACGGACTTGCTGGTCACCTCTTCAACAGTCATCGCCTTGCTGGGGCTGACCTGGGGGCTGATCTACATGTTCTTCGGCGCGGTCAATGCCGGAGCCATTCCTATCCTGTACGCCGCCTTCTCCTTCGCCAGCATTGGCTATTACGCGCTGACCGGACGCTATCACCTCTTCCGCTTTAGCCAGCTTCTCATCACCCTCGTGTTCCCGGCGCTGCTCATGCTCGTCCTGGGCGGCTTTGTGAATTCGAGCGGCGTCATTCTGTGGTCGCTCACCTCACCGGTGGGCGCGCTCCTGTTCAACAGCCGCCGCCGGGCCATCGGCTGGTTCCTGGGCTTCGTCGCCGTGGTGCTGCTGGCCGGACTCGTGGATGCCGGAGTGATCGGGCCGCCACTCCCGGCGCACAGTGTCCTGTCGTCGAACCTGATCATCACCTTTTTCATCCTGAACGCCATCGGCCCGTCGGTGGTCGTTTTCTTGCTCCTGACCTATTTCACCCACCAACGCGACCAGGCCCACGAGTTGCTGGTGGCCGAACAGGCGAAGTCCGACGAGTTGTTGCTCAACATCCTGCCGCAGTCCATCGCCCGGAAGCTAAAGGACGGCCAGCGCGCTATCGCCGAATGCATCGACAGCGCCAGCATTTTGTTCGCCGATATCGCCGGCTTCACGCCGCTCTCGGCCGAGTTGGGCGTCGAGAGCGTGGTGGAACTGCTCAACGACCTGCACACCGGCTTCGACGAGATCATCGAACGCTACAAGCTGGAGAAAATTCGCACCATCGGCGATGGCTACATGGCCGCGGCCGGCGTCCCCACGCCCCGCGCCGACCATGCCCAGGCGCTGGCCGACGCGGCGCTGGACATGATCGCGTTCTCCCACGAACTGTCGCATAAGTATGAGTTCCCCATTCGCCTGCGGATCGGTATCAATTCGGGGACGGTGATGGCCGGCGTGATCGGCCGCAAGAAGTTCAGCTACGACATCTGGGGCGACCCGGTCAACGTGGCCAGCCGCATGGAGTCCCACGGCGTGGCCGACAGCATCCAGATTGCCGAATCGACTTATGAGCTACTGAAAAGGGAGTTCGTCACCGCCCCGCGCGGCACAGTCGACATCAAGGGCAAAGGGGAGATGAGGACCTGGTTCCTGATTGGACGAAGATAGTGACGAATTACGAGTGACGAGTTAAGAGGGTGTTCTTCAGCTCGTCACTCGTTACTTTAAACCATCGTACTCGACCAGCGCGAATGCTGCACCTTCATGCACTGGTTCATGATGACATCGAGGCCGGCGGCGCGGGCGCGGGCGGCGGCGTTGTCGTCGGCGATGCTAAACCCGATTATGTCCTCAATATGACTAATGTCACCCCGCGATATGACATATTTCACTCTTGTTTTTCTCTGTAAACCTTTATAATTGAGCCAGTTCCAATCCATCTTTCGCGTCCGCCCGGCCACCAGCCAGCGCTGCCCACGACTGTCTCGGCGACCCCCGAACGCACAAGCAAAATAGGAGAAAACAAGATGAAACCGCGATTCGTTGCATTGTCGCTGCTGGCACTGATGCTACTGCTGGTTGGATTGATTCCGGCCGTGGGGGCACAGGGGAGCAAACCGGAACGTCCGGCCCGGCCAGCACGAACGTTGCCCGCGCCAGAGAAGACCCGGCCAACGGCCGACGTCCCCTTGCCGCCGGCCAACGAGGAGCAAAGCGTAGATAGCTTGCGGCTCGAACGCCACCCTAATGAGAAAGAGACGCTGGCCCGGCCACAATCCGGCACCAAGCCAACGGCGCCACCAGCAACCAACGAAACCCCGGCCCTTCCGGAACAAGCAGGCCTGCCGTCGGGCTATCCCTATCCTCCTCCCACTCCGGAACCCAACACAGCCGTCGTCATCGCCTCAGTCGACGACGTGGGCAGGGATGTAAA
>JAACJX010000242.1 GCA_014237545.1 Ardenticatenia bacterium
GCTTGTCCACGTGGCAAAACACCAAGCGTTGCGGCGGAAGGCCTTGCTTGACGAAGAAAGCGAGAAACTCTTCAACCGCCGCCCCTCGCTCGGTGTGCATCTCGATGGCGTAGCCCGANNCCTGGGCGACGGCNGCCGCCGCCTCGAAGAGNGCCATGGNCGAGGCNNCGATCGTCGCCTCGGCGGCGATCTTGATCACNCCGGGGTAGACGACGGCCGNTGAGCGTTCGCCCCGCGTCTCCAACAAGCCATTCACGATCTCATCGCGGAAGAAGTCGGCCGCCGCGGTCGCGCTCAGGCTGAACAGCGGCGCGTCGGGCGGGNAATAGACGCGGCGGTGAAAGCCCGTGGCGGCGACGACGTGGATGCCGGTTTGCTCCGACAGGCGGCGCAAGACGCGCCCATCGCGCCCGCAGCCGCCCGGCTGGCAGTCGACGACCGCCCCGCCACCGGCCGCGCGGAAGGCGGCCAGCTCGCGGGCAATGCCTTCTGTGTCGGTCAGCACCGGCGCGTCGGCCGCCCCGCCGGCGACCGGCGCGATNTGCAGATGGCTATGGGCGTCAACCACCCCTAGCGCCCCTGCGGGCACCNGGCCGAGGACGGTCATCACGGTCTCGTCGTTCATAACATCAAAAAGGAGAAGAGGATCCGCAGATTCCGCAGATTTCGCAGATTATTTAAGTGGGGGTCCGTATCTGCGAAATCTGCGGTTTCTATTCTAAGGTATCAGCGTCACCCTCAGGTTCCGGCCGTCGGCCGCGGCGGCAAAGGCAGCGTTGGCTTCGGACAACGGGAACGCGCTGGTGATCAGCGGCGACAGATCCAGCCGGCCGCTGTTGACGATCTCGGCCGCGCGCAGGCAGTCATAGGTGCTGCACGCCGTCGTGCCAGTGACGATCAACTCCTTGTAATGNACNGTATTGCTGTTGAACCGGATGAACGGGTCGTCCTTCGACAGGCCGCCGAAATAGTTGATTCGCCCGCCCATCGCCGCCAGGTCCAGCGCCTGCTCCTGCAGCGCTTTCACNGGCGCGGCGGTGATGACCACGTCCGCGCCGCGNCCGCCGCTCTCCGCGGCGACGACGGCCGNNAGGTCCTCGNTCANNGGGTCNACGACCACGTCCGCGCCCAGGGCCAGNGCCTGCTCGCGCCGNCCGGCGGCCGGCTCGCTGACGATGATCCGCGTCGCNCCGCGCAGCCGGGCCAGCATCACATGGAGCACACCGATCGGCCCCGCGCCCATCACCAGCGCCACGTCCCCCGCGCCGACGGCGATCTTGTTCTGCCCGCGCCAGACGCAGGCCAGCGGCTCGATGAGCGCGGCCACGGCCGGATCGACGCCCGCGGCAACCGGCATCAGGTTTCCCTGCCGGATGGCCTGGGCCGGCACGCGCATGTATNCGGCGAACGCGCCGTCCATCGTGATGCCGATGGCCTCGAACTCAGGGTCGAGGTTGTTGTTGCCGCTGATCGTCTCGCGGCTGTCGCCCCGGCCCATATTGGGCGCGACGAACAGGCGGCGGCCGAGCGGATAATTGGCGGCCACGGCCGCGCCGGCCGCGGCCACCTCGCCCACAACCTCATGGCCAGGGATGCGCGTCGCGCCCGGCGGGTATTTGCGGTGGCCGCCGTGGAGGATGCGCANGTCGGTGCCGCAGATATTGGCCCGCAGCACGCGCAGCAGCACCTCGTCCGGCCCGATTTCCGGGACGGGCACGCTCTCTACACGAAGATCATTGGGGCCGTGGTAGACGGCGGCTAACATTGTTGGAGTCATAGAGTTAATTTCCCAAATACGAGATACGAAATACGAAATACGAGGGAGCGCTTCTCCGACGTATCTCGATCTCGTATTTCGTATCTAGTAGCCGGTCATNACCTCTTGCAAATAAACCGGCCGCTCCTCGAGGAACGAGCGGGTTCCGGCCAGGACCATGGCCACTGCCCAGCGTCCGTCTTCGCCGCTGACGATAGGATGGCGCTCGTTCTGGATGCAATCGACGAAGTGCTCCAGCTCGCGAATGTAGCCCCACCGGAAGCGGTCGGGCCAGCGGCGGAAGATGGGGGTCACCAGGCCGTGGTCGCGNTCGATGCAGACCACAATGGACTCCCCTTTCAACTCGCCGATCTGCATGATCCCTTTCTTGCCGACGATCTCCACCCGGCTGTCATAGCCGTAGTCGCAGGGGCAGACACCGCTGATGCTGGCCATCGCCCCGGACTCGAACTTCACCGTGGCGAACATGTTGTCGTAGTAGTGCTCGCTCGTCACACCCCGCTCAGCCCCCTTGAAGTTGGCGACCTCGACGTACATCCGCAGCGGGGTTGAGGCCGACAGCCAGCGCGACGTGTCGAGGTCGTGGCTGTTCACCTCGGCCAGGTTGCCGTTGCTCGTCTTCAGGTCGGTGGCCCACGGCGGCGGTAGTCCCGGCCCGTGGGTGAGCGACTTGATGAGCATCGGCTCNCCGATCTCCCCGGCCTGGATGCGCTCCCAGGCGGCGGCGAAGTCGGGGTCGAACCGGCGCATGAAACCCATCTGCAGGANGACGCCGTNGGTGGCCGTGGCGGTCAGGATGTCGTCGCACTCGGCCAGCGTCAGGGCCATCGGCTTTTCCAGAAAGACGTGCTTGCCGTGCTGGGCGGCCAGCACGGCCAGGTCGCGGTGGGTCGGCGTCGGCGTGGTGATGACCACGGCGTCGAACTCGACGGCGTCGAGGGCGTCTTCCAGAGTCGCGAACCGCCGCGCGATCTCGAACTGATCGCCGGTCTCATTNAGNACCGGCGCNTAGGGATCGACCANAGCGACGACGTCGCCGCCGGGGACGTGCCGGCGCAACGTGCCGGAATGGAGCTTGCCGACGCGCCCGGCGCCGATCATGCAGATGCGAACGTTTGCCATAGGATCGTTTCTCCAATATTAGAAACCGAGTTTCTTCCGAGAAACTCGGTTTCTAAGNGAATATCTCCACCAATTGTTGTTGCAGCCGGATATGCCGATCGACCAGCGGCCGGTAGAACTCGTGACGCTCGGCCGACGGCCGGATCGGCTGGCCGGCGGGTTGGGCATGGGCGGCCGCAACGTCGGCCAGGTCATCGTAGATACCAGCTGCCTTGCCGGCGATCATCGCCGCGCCCCACGTGCCGAACTCGCTCCGCGCCAGCCGCTGGTAGGGCACGCCCATCACGTCGGCCTTGATCTGGTTCCAGGCGTCCGAACGCGCCCCACCACCCACGGCCCGCGTCTCGGCCAGCTCCAGGTTGGGGATGTACTCCCGCAACACGCGCAAGTACCAGGCGTACTCATAGGCGATACTCTCCAGCACGGCGCGGAAGAAATGCGCCCGGGTGTGGCCCCACGAAAAGCCCAGCCACGCGCCGCGCATCTCCGGCGTCGCCGGGCAGATGCGGCCGCCCAGGTGGGGCGAGAAGAACAACCCCTCAGCGCCGGGCGGAATGGCAGCGGCTTCGGCAATCATCTCTTCGTAGTGACGAGCGGCGAGTGACGACTCCTGTCGCCCGACGAGCTGACGAGTGTCAGAATCACCCACTTCGTCATTCGAAATTCGTAATTCGTAATTATTGAATTGGTCCCTGAACCAGCGCAGGGCCTGCCCACCGCCGGCGATGTAGGCCAGCGGGTTCCACAGGCCGGGGATGACGGAACGCATGGTCAGCANNGCCCGATGGGTCGTGTCGGCCACGAAGCGGTCGGTTGTCCCGGCTAGTACCGACGCCGTCCCGGCCACGTCGAACACCTGCCCCGGCCGGACGATGCCCGCGCCGAGCGCGTTGGCCGCCGTGTCGCCACAGCCGGCGGCGATGGGCGTGCCGGGTGCCAGACCGAAGTCCCGCGCCGCCCCCTCGGTCACCTCGCCGATCACCCGCCACGGCTCGACGATCTCCGGCAGCACGTCCATCGCCACGCCCAGCGTNTCACAAATGGCCGCGCTCCATTGCCCGGCGCGGTTGTCGGCCAGCCCGGAGAAGTGGATGAACGTGTAGTCCATGAACGCCCGGTCGGCCGATAGTCCGGCCATCTTGCCCGCCACGTAGGCCGAGGGAGTGACGAACTTGGCCACGCGGGCATACTCGTCCGGCCGCTCGTGCTGCCACCACAGGATCTTCGGCCCGTGGTCGCACGTNGGCGCGCAGCCGGTCAGGCGGGTGATCANATCGGCGTGATGCTCNTTCAGGTANGCGATGTAGGGCTGNCAGCGCATGTCAAGCCAGGAGTCGAAGCGGGTAGCCGGCTCGTACCGCTCGTCGATGGAGCCGATGCCTGCCATCTGGCTGTCGAAGGCGATGGCCGCCACTTGCCGCGGGTCGATGCCGCTCTCGCGCACGCACTGGCCGACGGTCTCGGCCGCGGTGCGGTAGAAGTCGTCGTTCTCCTGCTCCACCACGCCCGGCGCGGGATAGAGCAGCGGCACGTCGGCCGACGCCTCGGCCACGAGCGCCCCGTCCGTCCCGTAGAGCGCGGCCTTGGTGCTGCTGGTGCCGAGGTCGACGCCNATGAGGTACTTATTTACCATCTATAGTCCCTTTGGCTTGCAGGGGAGAAGGGGAGAAGGGGTGCAGGGNAGATTTGTCTCCCNTTCTCCCNTTCTCCCTTTCTCCCTTTCCTTCCTACTCACAGTAGCTTCGACAAATACTCAAAACTCCGCTCCGCCTGCGGGATCGTGCCGCATTCGACGGAGAGGATGATGTCCTTGTCGCGGGCCANGGGCTTGATCAGGTCGATCACCCGCTGCCAATCGACCACGCCATCGCCGCAGGCGCAGCCCACCGGCGTGCCGGTCACCTTGCCGCGCTCCAANTGGCCTTGTTCGAGGCTGATATCCTTGGCNTGNACGTGGACGAGCCGGTCGAGCACGCGCTCCAGCCACTCATACGGGTCGCTGCCGCCGGCCAGGTAGCTGTTGCCGGTGTCATAGTTGATGCCGATGGCCGGGGACTTGACCAGGTGGTAGATGCTGTCCAGCCCGTCGGGCGTCTTGCTGTACTGCTGGTGCGGCTCCAGGCCGATCTGGATCCCATGCCGCTCGGCCACCATCGCCGCCTCGGTCAGCGTGTAGGTCATCAGGGTGTAGTCCTGCTCCTTCGTCGTCCAGTGCGGCTTCGGCCCCTCGTCGGTNTTGACNACCGGCGCGCCGGCGTCGGCCGCCCAGCGGATGGCCATCTTCAGGTACTCGACGCTGATCTCCGGCTTGCACAGCGGCGTGTGAGTCGAGAGACCGGAGAACTTGATGCCCGCCTTGTCGGCGATCTCCCGCGCCCAGAGGGGATCGTCGTACATCGAGACGGAGTGGAAGTAGCGGGCTTCGCTCAGCAGCTCCCGCCCCAGGTGGACCATCGGCTCGACGTACTCATAGCCGATCTCGGCCGCCTTCTGCACGCCGTACTCGAACGGTTTGTCATGGTGGCGGACAAATTCCATGTTGATGCCCAGTTTGATTGCCATGGTTCCTCCAAAATTACGAATGACAAATGACGAATGACGAATGTGAAATCGCGCTCTTCATTCGTAATTCGTCATTCGTAATTCGTCATTACATTCTTTGGTTCGCTTCGTTAACCAGTTCCCTGACCCACGCCAGGCTCTTCTCGATCATCGGGCCGCCCTGACCCTCGCACTCGATGCTGACGACGCCGTCGTAGCCGATGTCGACCAGGATGTCAAAACAGCGGCGGATGTTGTCGACGTTGACCCCGTCGCCGATGGCCGTCTGGCTGACGGCGATGCCCGTCAGCTCGCCGCGCATGGCCGCCGCCAGCGACTGGCTGACGTCCTTCACGTGGACGTGGCTCACCTTGTGTTTGAAGCGCTGCAGGAAGGCCACCGGGTCTTGCCCGGCGATGAACGTGTTGCCGGTNTCCATGTTCATCCGCAGCAGCGGCGTGTCGAAGAAGCCCAGCATTCGCTCCATGAACTCCGGCTTGGTGGTGTAATAGCCGTGGGGCTCGATGTTGATGATCATGTCATAGCGCGCCGCCTCGTCCAGGACGTTACCGTAGATGCGTTTCATCATCTCCAGCGCCTCGTCGTCGGACAGGCCGGCCGGCTTGTGCATGTGGTCGGTCGTGTCGATATGGTTACATCCGGCCAGGTAGGCCCAGCGGATGGAATTCTTGATGTAGGTTTCGCCCAGGGCCGGGGCCGTGGGCAATGACAGGGGGAAAGCCGCGTCCAGTTGCGAGAAGCGCACGCCGTAGGCGTCCATTTTCTCGCGCAGGGCCAGTGGGTCTTCCCACAGGGCGACGTGGGGCTGGTAACCCAGGCCGTGGATCCAGCTCACGCCGTCGATGGTGCCGCACTCGATATAGTGGACGTCGTTGTCCCGCGCCCACTGTAAACACTGCTCAAAGCTCCAATAAGCGCTGTTGAAGGCATCTGTGTGAAAGCCGATCTCGATCATGATCCCCCACTCCGAGTGACGAGTTACGAATGACGAGTGACGAGTTGAGAGTTGAAGTCCCTATGCTCGTCACCCGTCATTCTCTAATTCGATATTGAGTGATGAGTGACAGAGTGATAGCGTTTTGCGCTCGTCACTCGTCACTCGTCACTCGTCGCTAAACTACTGCCAGCGCTCCGGGAAGCCGGGCATTTCTTCGCAACCGCACATGGCGTAATGCAGCGGCGGCATGTCGGGCTGGACGTATTGCTCCAGGTTCTCCTGGGTTACGGTCGGCTGCGGCAGAATCCACGGATCATTGACCTCTTCACCTTGCAGCACCTTCAGCGCGGCGATGACCGCCGTGCGCCACTGGAAGGTCGGGAAGGTCGGGGCGATGGCCGTCAGNCCTTCNTNCTGCCANTTNACCAGGAAGTCNTGNTGGTCTTCGCCGTTGATGACCGGATACGGCGCGCCCGCGTCCTCGAAGGCCTCGATGGCAGCCACGGCCGTCGCGCCCGCGTCCATCCACACGCCGTCGATCTGGCCGTGCTTCTGGATGGCGTCGGTGAGGATGGTCTTGACCTTGTCGTTGTTGCCNTCGCCGAANGCGACNTCNACNACGTCNATGCCGCGCTCNTCGAACACCTGCTTGGCGGCCGCCCAGCGGGTCTCCAGCACGTCGACGCCGGGGAGGATGCGCAGGGCGACGACCTTCGATCCGGGCTCCAGGTTATCGGCCAGGAACGTCGCGCCGGTGTAGCCGAACGCGTAGCCGCCGATCGGCTGCACGAAGGTGGCCGGGCAGTCGGTCTGCACGCCGCGGTCGAAGACGACGACGGGCAGGCTCTGGCAGGCTTCTTCCACGGCCGGGGTCAGGGCCTGGGTCGTGTTGGGGCTGACGATGAGGACGTCACAGTTGCCGCTGGCGACCAGGTCCTGGATGTCGGAGATTTGCTTCTCGTCGCTACCCTCCGCATCCACGTGGATCCACTCTTCGATCTCCGGGTGCAGTTCAACTTCGGCCTGCATCGTGTTGTAACCGACGACGCGCCACGGGTTGTTGACGCCCGCGTTGGAGAAACAGAAGGTATAGGGGCCTTCCTTGGCATACTGGGACGTATCGACGGGGTGCTCCTCCAGGTATTGCAGCCACGGCTGGCCTTCCGGCCCCATAGGCGTGGCGTCGATCAAGGCGATCGAGCGGTCGAGGTCTTCCTGGGAGAAGAACTGCTCGGCCACGGCCGCGGCTTCCATGCCCAGACCAGCGCCGGTCGCGGCGACTTCTTCGGCCGCTTCTTCAACTTCGCCGGCGGTCTCTTCGGCCGCTTGTTCTACTTCACCAGCCGTCTCTTCGGCCGTCTCTTCGACGGTATTGGTCGTTCCGCCACAGGCCACCAGGGCGACCATGAGCATCATGGCCACCAGCAAAAACAAGATACGCAACGGTTTCATGGATCTCTCCTCCAAGTTGTTGTGAAAAGTTGTAAACAATCGACTTGCGCGCCGCGATTCACCGCGGCTCTGGTTAACCGATTCTCCGACAGGCATCACCTCCTTCAAGTGACTATCTGTTTTTCCTCGTGCTATAAGCCGTATAGGCCACGGCGCCGATGATGATGAGGCCCTGCACGGCGTCGCGCAGCGGCTTGGGCAAGCCCATCAGGTTCAGCAGCGTGAACAACACTTCCAGCGCCAGCGCGCCGGTCATGGCCGCCGGGATGGACCCGCGGCCGCCCAGCAACATCGTGCCGCCCAGCACGGCCGCGGCGATGGATTGCATCTCCAGCCCCGTGCCGGCCTCGATGGACACGCCGCCCCGCCCGGCCACCAGGATGCCGGCGATGACGGCCGACACCGAGCAGATGACAAAGGCCGAGATGCGCATCAGGTTGACGTTGACGCCCGACAGGCGCGACGCCCGCGGGTTGTCGCCCAGGGCCAATAGCTGGCGGCCGTAATTCATCCGGTGCAGCAGCAGCCAGTAGATGAGGCCGAAGACCACCAGCAGGATCACCGCATAGGGGAACTGCCGCAGGCCGAAAAGGTCCTCGATGCCGCCGCGGCCGAACATGCGCAGGTTGTCGGGCAGATAGCCGCGCGGCGCGCCGCCCGACCACAACAGGCCCACGCCGCGGACAATCAGCAACATGCCCAGCGTGACAATGAGCGACGGGACCTTGAGATAAGTCGTCACTGACCCGTTGATCAGGCCGACGAGCACGCCGCCGCCCANCAGGAAGAGGATGACCCACCAGGTGGCATTGGGGTCGTTGTTGGCCAGGATGGCGCTGATGATGACCGTCGAGGTGACGACCGAGCCGACCGACAGATCGAAGCCGCCGGAGACGAGCACGAACACCTGTCCGGCGGTCAGGATCATCAGCGGCGTGGCCCGCGCGATGAAGGTCAGGAAGCTGTCAGGCGTATAGAACACCGGGTTCAAGTAACCGACGGCTACCAGCANNACGAGGGCGATGAAATAGACCGGGTTCACCGACCGCAGCCAGCGCATCACCCGCGCGCCGAGCGATTCCGGGGCCGACGTCGTTGCCGTTATTTGCGTCATAATGCCTTCCTTTTAGAAAGAAGAATCCACAGATTTCACAGTTTTCACCGATTGGTTCATCGACCGGGTATCGTTGCTCCACAAGTTTGTTGGTCGATGTTATTGAATCATGGATCTGGTAAGTTTGTTTCTTCTAAAAATCTGTGTAATCTGAGTAATCTGTGGATTTCTTCCTCTCCTATCCCTGTTCCGCCTTCGACCGGAAAGTATAGAACCCGACGGCCAGGATAATGATGCCGCCGCGCAGAATTTGCTTCATGTATGCGTCGATGCCGATCTGGTTGAACATCGTGTCCAGCAGGCTGAAGATGAGCACGCCGGCCAGCGTGCCCCACACGCCACCCTTGCCACCCGACAGCGCCGTGCCGCCGATGACCGTGGCGGCGATGGACTCCAGGTCATAGAGGCCATCCGTGCCCACCCACGGCGCGCCGGAGCGCAGGCGGCTGACGACGAACAGGCCGGTCAATACGGCGGTCATGCTGCAAATAACGTGGGCCAGCGTCAGGATGCGCTCGGTGTGCAAGCCCGACAGGCGAGCCGTCTCCTCGCTGCCGCCCACGGCGTAGAGATGCGCCCCGAAGCGCGTGCGGCGCAGGACGAACCACCCGGCCAGCACCACCGCGAAAAGCACCAGGACCGAAATCGGGATGGGGCCGATGGTGTCATAGGCAAAGGTCTGGAAGCTGACCGGCACCGACCCGGCGAAATTGGCGAAGCTCGCGTTGAGCAGGCCCTTCAGGATCAGGCCGACGCCCAGTGTGGCGATGAGCGGGTTGACCTTGAGGCGGGTGATGATCGCCCCGTTGAGCAGGCCGACGAGGGCGCCGACGCCAAACAGGACGACAACCGTCCACCAGACGCGGTTCGGATCGCCGGCCATCAGGTAGGACGCGCCAACGGCCGTCACGCTGATCATGTAGGCCACCGACAGGTCGATCGACGCGCCGATCATCACGTAGGTCTGCCCCACGGCGACGATGCCCAGGGCCACCGATCGCACCAGGATGTTNGTCAGAATGGTCGGGTTGAAGATAAAAAGCTGGTCGTCAATACCGAAGAACAGGTCCAGTAATATGGAGACCAGGAATATGATGACCAGGATGCCGTAAACCGGCGGGATATTGCGCGCCCGCAGCCAGGCCCGCGCCCGGTCGATGGNCGATGGAGATGATGCCGTTGGTGAGATTGCCGTCATAACCTTCTCCTCAAATGACGAATTTTAAACCCGCTCTGCCTTCGTTATTCGTCATTCGTCACTCGTCACTTGTCCGGTGGCCAGGCGCATGATCTCCGCCTCGCTTGAGCCGGCGGGCAGCTCGCCGATGATGGCCCCGTCCCACATGACGAGGATGCGGTCGCTCATGCCGATGACCTCGGGCAACTCCGAGGAAATCATGAGCACGGCCGCGCCGGCCCGGGCCAGCTCGCGGATGCGCTCGTGGATGCTGGCCTTGGCCTCCACGTCGATGCCGCGCGTGGGTTCGTCGAAGATCAGCAGCTTCGCGTCGGTCGCCAGCCACTTGGCCAGCACGACCTTCTGCTGGTTGCCGCCGCTCAGGTATTGCACCTCGCGCTCCATCGTCGGCGCGCGCACGTCCACCCGCTGCGCCAGTTCCAGGGCCATCTCGCGGTCGCCGCCGGTGCCGTTGCGGAAGATGCGGCTCATCTTGCGCTGGAGGGAGCGCAAGGTGAGCAGAATATTGTCGTTGATTGGCTGCTTCAGCGTCAGACCTTCATATTTGCGGTCCTCGGTGACATAACCCAGCCGGTTGCGGATGGCCTGGGCCGGCGTGCGGCAAAGCTCGGCCCGCCCGGCAAGCTCCATCGTCCCCTCGCGGAACGGCTCGACGCCAAAGATAGCCTGGGCCAGCGCCGTGCGCCCTGACCCCTGCAGCCCGGCCACGCCGACGATCTCCCCGGCGCGCAACTCCAGATTGATGTCGTGGAGCGCGTCATTCGACGCCCCGCGCAGCCGCAGGGCCACGTCGCCGATGTCCTCCGGCCGGGCGCGTTCGGGGAAGTAATCGGACAGCACGCGGCCGACCATCAACTCGACGACCCGGTTCATGATCAAATCGCCGGTCAGTTCCGTGGCCACGTGCTGGCCATCCTTCAGCACGGTCACGCGCTGGGCCAGCTCAAACACCTCGATCAGACGGTGGGAGATGAAGATGATAGCGATGCCGCGGGCCTGCAAGCGGCGCACCAGCTGCGACAGCACGGCCACCTCATTCGAGGCCAGCGCGGCCGTCGGCTCGTCCATGATCAGCACCTTGGCGTCGAAGCTGAGCGCCTTGGCGATCTCGACTACCTGCTGCTGGGCGACGGACAATGTGCTCAACTGCGCCGTGGGGCTGATCAGGTCTTGCGCCTCCAGCCGCTCCAGCACGGCGCGGGTNTCCTTCTCCAGTTGNGGGTAATCGATGACGCCGAAGCGGTGCGGCTCGCGGCCGAGGAAGATNTTCTCCGCNACCGTGCGTTCGGGCANCAGGTTGAACTCCTGATAGATGATGCTGATGCCGGCGTGTTGCGCTTCCGACGGGTGGTTGAACGTCACCGGCCGCCCCTCAAGCAGGATCTCGCCGCTGTCGGGCTTGTAGGCGCCAGCCAGCACCTTCATCAGCGTGCTTTTACCCGCGCCGTTCTCACCGACCACGGCGTGGACCTCGCCCGGATAGAAGGCGACCGACACGTTGTCGAGCGCCAGCACGCCGGGAAACTGCTTGATGATGTTGACGACTTCCAGCACGGGCTGGGCGTCGGTCACCGGCGGCGGGGGCGGGGCTGTTTCGTGTGCGNTTTCGGTCAGGAAACTTTCGGCCATAAATGTGCTCCTGAATGACGAATGACGAATGACGAATGACGAATACCAGTGGCTATTTCCATCCGTGATTCGCTCCTACAGTAGCAATCTGCGTAAAAATCCCAGCCCCTCGCGGGCGATGGTGTCCTGGTCCGGGGCGACGTCGCGCCANATGCAGACGGCGCGGGCAATGGACGTGACCTCGGGCGTGAAGCTCTCGATAACCACCGCCCCCTCGTAGCCGACGTCGCCCAGGGCGGCGGCCACGGCCGGCCAGCGCACCTGCCCCCGGCCGGGCACGCCGCGGTCGTTCTCGCAGGCGTGGAAGTGGTAGAGCCGGTCGCCGGCCAGGCGAATGGCGTCGCCGGCGTTGCGCTCCTCCAGGTGCATGTGGAACGTGTCCAGGTGCAGGCCGACATGGGGGCTGCCGATGGCCTCGACCATCGCCAAGCCCTGATCGACGACGTTGACCAAATCGGTCTCGAACCGGTTGAGACCCTCGAGCGCCAGGCGCACGCCGCGGTCGCCGGCATAGGCCGCCAGCGGCCGCAACTCAGCGGCGGCCAGGTCGCGCTCGCGCTGCCGGGCGGCGCGGTCGGGGGCCGGGGTCTTGCCCACCGCGCCATACATCGGCCCGCCGACAACCGGCGTCAGGCCATCCAGCGTCGGGGNCAGCCGAGCGGCGGCGTCGACGAGGCCGCGGATATAGTCAGCGGCGGCTTGGCGCTCAGCGCTATCGGCCGACACGAGGTTGCGCCCCGNCCCGAACACGCCGCAGGCCANNACGCCCAGACCGAGGCCGCTCGCGTAGTCNGCCAGCGCGCCGACGTCGATGGTCGCCGGGTCCTCGAAAGCGATCTCGATGAGGTCGAAGCCCATGCCCTGCACGCGATCCAGCAGCGGCAGGTCGGCCGTCGTGCGGAATGGCGAGACGAAGTTGAAGGTGTTGACGCCGAATTTCATTTTTCAGATTTATTTATCCGCAGATTACGCAGATTTCTGAATAATTTTTTTATCTGCGTAATCTGCGAAATCTGTGGATTCCCTTTCTTACAGGCTCACCTTGCGGCCATTCTTGGCCGACTCGACGGCCGCGGCCAGCACTTCCATTTCCTTCAGCCCATCGTGGAAGTTGGGGGCGATCGCGCCACCGGTCTCGATGGCCTTCATAAAATCGACCACCGCGTGGTGGAACTCGTGCTCGTAGCCGATGATGTGGCCGGGGGGCCACCAGTTGGCGATGTAGTCATGCTGCCCGCCCTCGGTGGCCAGGATGGTGCGGAAGCCCTGGGCATGGGCCGGGTCGTTGCGGCTGAANACCTGCAACTCGTTCATCCGCTCCAGGTTGAAGACAATGCTGCCCTCGCTGCCGTAGATCTCGAAATAGTTGTAGTTCTTGCGGCCGGGAGCGAAGCGCGACACCTCGAACGAACCCAGTGCCCCATTGGCGAACTCGGCGATGAAGAAAGAGGCATCATCGACCGTCACCGGGCCATTCTCGCTCGACTCGCCCGTGCCGGCGGTGAAGGTCGCCGCGCCTGCGCCGGGGAGCGGCCGCTGGGGGATAAAGGTGGCGGTCATACCCGTCACGGCGGTGATGTCGCCCACCAGGTAGCGGGCCAGGTCGACGCTGTGGGAACCGAGGTCGCCGTGGGCGCCATAGCCGGCCGTCTCCTGCCGCAGGTGCCAGGTCAGCGGGAACGTCGGGTCAACGATCCAGTCCTGCAAATAGGTGCTGCGCCAGTGGAAGATACGGCCGACGAACCCGTCCTCGACCAGCTTCTTGGCCAGACGCACGGCGGGCACGCGCCGGTAGTTGTGATTCACGTAGTGGACGACGCCCGCNTTCTCGGCCGCGGCCAGCATCTCGCGGGCCTGCTCCACCGTGAGCGAGAAGGGCTTCTCCAGGAAAATATGCTTGCCGTGATTGGCCGCGGCCANGGCCATCTCGTGATGCAGGTAGGTCGGCGTGGCGATGTCGACGATGTCGATATCGGGCCGGGCGACGACTTCGCGCCAGTCGGTCGACCACTCCTCCCAGCCCCAGGTATCGGCCAGCGCCTGCGTGCCGGCCGGGTCCGTGCCCACAGCCACCTTGAGCACCGGCCGGATGCCCATGTCAAAGAAGCGCGGNGCGTTGAGCCAGGCGTTGCTGTGNGCCTTGCCCATGAATTTGGTGCCGATAATGGCGACGTTCATAGTTTTCATGCGAAATTCCCCTCTTGTAGNTACGAGTTACGAATTACGANTGACGAGTTCAGAGCGGAAGTCCNTTTGGTTCNTAACTCGTCACTTGATTGTGAAAACGTGTTCCAGCGCCAGCCANATCCCGCCGATCACCCCGGCGTCCTCNCCCAGGGGGGANTATTCAACGCGCAGGTGGCGGGTGCTCAGCGCCGTCGCCCGGCGCAGCGTCGCCTGGCGGATGGCCGACAGCAAGCCGTTGCCAATGTTGGCNACGCCGCCGCCGATGAAGACCGCTTCCGGGTTGTAGAAGTTGACCAGCGTCGCCAGCACGCCGCCGATCCGCCGGCCGCTCTGGCGAATGATCTCCATCGCCGCCCGGTCGCCGGCCGCGGCCGCGTCGCCCACGTCNACNGCCGTCAGCGTCCCGCGCTCGGCCAAACACGCCGCCAGAAACGGGCTCTCGCCCGACTCGGCCCGCGCCCGACCCGCGACGGCGATGGCCGGCCCGGCNGCCATGATCTCCAGGCAGCCCTGGTTGCCGCAGTGGCACACCGGCCCGTTGTAATCGACGCAAATATGCCCCACGTCGCCCGCCGCGCCATCAGCCCCGCGATAGACCTCGCCGTGGGAGATAATGCCGCAGCCGATACCGGTGCCGATCTTGATGAACAGGAAATTGTCCATCCCCCGGCCCGCGCCGGCCTGGTGCTCCCCCTGGGCCATGATGTTGACGTCGTTGTCGACAACCACCCGCGCATTGGGGAACACCTCGCGCAAATAGGCCCGAATCGGAAACCCTTCCCAGAGGGGCATCAGCGGCGGGGCGATGAGGACGCCGGACGAGAACTCCACCGGGCCGGGGACGCCGACGCCAATGCCGAGCATCGCGCCCGGCTGCAGGCCTCGCCGGCCCATCAGTTCGCGGATGACAACGCTGACGCGGTCCAGGAAATCGGCCGGGCGGCCGCGCACGTCGGCCGGCTCGGCGGCGCGCTCCAGAATGTTGCCGCGGAAATCGGCCAGGGCGATATCGACGCTGGTCGCGCCGATATCGACGCCGGCCACGCAGCCCAGCTCGGGATTGATATCGAGCAGGTANGGCCGGCGGCCGCCGGCCGACTTGCCCTCACCGGCTTCGGTCAGGATGTGGGCGTCGATCATGCGGCCAACGATGCCGGTTACGCTGGCGCGGGAGTAGGCCAGGTGCTCCGAGAGGTCGGAGCGCGAAAGCGGGCCCTGGCGGCGGATGGCATTGACGACGGCCGCTTCGAGTGGTTCCAGCATCAGCGTTGACCCGTTGGTGGTATCCGAGATGGACGGCAACTCTGCCACGCTATCTGCTCCAGAGGACTTACGTCGCCCAGGCGCACACTTAGGATAATAGTTGGGCGACTTACTTTATTATTTGAAGCAAGTTGCGGACAGATTAGCATAAGAGTCTCGCCATGTCAATGAGCAGATTGCCTTATTGCCGCCGTCCGCGAGCCTATCCATTGTCCATTGCTCGCGGACGGCGCTAATGTCGCGGCTACTTCACGTTGCGCGCGATGCGCTTGAGCGTCCAGACGCTCTTCTCGACCGCCCAGTGCTCCTGGTTCTCGTAATCGGGATGGAGCGAGTCGGTCTCCACGGCCAGAAAGCCCTGGTAATTGGCGTCGTGGAGAATCTGGGCCAGCTTCTGGTTGTCCACCAGTCCATCGCCGACGGGGGTGCTGCTGAAGAAGTACCACTCGCCGACGTTGACGCCGCGGGCGGGCATCAGGTCCTTGATGTGCGTGGCCAGGACGCGGTCGGCCAGCTTGCGCGCGCCGTCGATGGGGTCATCGAGCAAGCGCACGAAGTTGCCCGTGTCGAGATTCAAGCCCATGTAGGGCGAGTCCACCCGCTCCAGCAGCTCCAACCACTCGCTGCTGGTGTAGTCGATGTGGTTCTCGGCCGCCAGCTTGACGCCGTAGGACTCGGCCACCTTCGCCCCNTCTTTCAGCCATGGGACGAGTTTTTCCATCTGCGGCGCGTGGGGCTCCAGGCGGAAAGAGAAGCTGCTGGCGCAAATGCGCATCACCGGTGCTCCGATCTGCGCCGCGTACTCGATGCTCTTGATCATGTCGTGGAACGCGGCCTCGTTGCGCCCCGCCTCGAGACCGTCGGGGTGGCCCCAGGCATATACCCGGTCGAAACCGTACTCATCCAGCCGCGCCTTGAGGTCGTCGTAGAACGCCTTGTCATGGGACGGGAAGAAGCAGGACTCCAGCGACACGCCGTCNACGTCCAGCCCCTTGGCGAAGTCCAGGAAGTCGAAGACGGTCATCTGGAACGGAGGAGGGGTCTGGTGTCCATAGACCTCGCCGAAGTAACGATGGAAGCAATAGCTGTCAATACCGACTTTCATGGCCATGTGGATTCTCCTTAACACTAATGACGAGCTACGAGTGACGAGTTTCGAGTGAAGAGCACGGGCATCGATAACCGAGGCAGAAGACTGGTCACCTTTCTAAACCCTTAACTCGTAGTTCGCCGCTCGTAACTTGATTAATTCGACCTCGAACCGGGAGCGGTCGCCGCGGTGCAAGGCATGGTAATACTCGATGGGCGAGCCGTCGGCCAGATAGCTGACGCTGTCGAGCAGGATGAGTGGCGCGCCTTTCTTCACCTGCAACAGACCCGCCTCATACTCGCTGGCCGGCACCGCTTCGAGCACGCGACGGCCGCGGGCGATNACGATGCCGTAGGCCGTCTCCAGGTACTCATATAAGGAGCGGCGGGTGAAGTCGACGCTCTCCAGCCCCGGACAGCGGGCCGCGGGGAGATACGTCGACACCAGGACCAGCGGCTCCCCATCNACGAAGCGCAGCCGGTCGATGTGGACGACCGGCGCGCCCTGCTTCAACTTCAGGAACCCGGCGACCTTGCGCGTGGCAGGGATGATCTCCTGCTTCAACACCTGGGACACCGGTGGACGGCCCTTGCCGGCCATGTCCTCGTAGAAGCCGGTCAGATCCTGGAACAGCCCCTCGCCCAGCTTGGGCTCGGCGACAAAGGTACCTTTGCCCTTCTCGCGCACGATCAGCCCTTCCAGCTCCATGTCGCGCAGCGCCTGNCGAATGACCGTCCGGCTGACGTCGAAGATGCGGCATAGCTCCGGCTCGCCCGGCAATTGCTGGCCCGGCGCGGCGCTCCCGCTGTCGATCTGATCCTTCAGCGCGTCCTTCACCTGAACGTACAGGGGAATGTAGCTCCTGCGATCGATAGTGGGATTGAGGTCCACGAATGCCACTTCCTCGGCCCGCCGGGCCGCTGGTCGTTCCTGTTATCCTGTCATCCTGTAATTACAGGCAAGGGTAACAGATGTGTGGACGGGTGTCAACAATAAACGGGCTGAATTGCTCCCCAAAACAAAAAGAGGTAACTTCGGTTTGAAAGGGCCGTCTGGCCCTGTTCTCGAAGTTACCTCACTCCCAGTGGCACGGAGCGGATCGACCTGGAGCCACCCCGCTCTATCACGTAGAGACCACGTCGGACGAGTTTAGTTCGTTGTTGGTTGCGTCTCGTCGCGACGTGTTATNCATCTCTACAAGGCATAGAGTAGCAGATTTGCCAGACCTCTGTCTGTCATCTAGGCGACACAAGGGCGACAAAATACAACTTTCCCGGCGCAAAAGCGGCTTTCGCCCCCAGTCGCTTCGTGTCCCGTATGTCGTATTCCGTATCTTGCCTACCGATTACGCGTCGCCACGTCAAAGATAACCGCCAAGGCCAGGATAATACCCCGAACGATGTATTGGTAAGATATGCCGATACCCATCAGGTTCATGCCGCTGGTGAGTGATGCCATCACCAGCGCGCCGATCACAGCGCCGGTGACCCGGCCGACGCCACCGGCGGCCGACACACCACCTACGAACGATGCGGCGATGGCGTCCAGTTCGAAGAGCGTTCCGGCCGTCGTCGTCGCCGATTGCAGGCGCGANGCAAACAACATGCCCGATAACCCGGCCAGCAATCCCATCTGGCTGAAGACGATGAACGTGATGCGCTTNACATTNACGCCGCTCANCTCGGCCGCTTCCGGGTTGCCNCCGACGGCNTAGATGTGGCGNCCGAGCACGGTCTGGGTCGTCACAAAGTGCCATATGCCCACGACGATGAGCATGACCACTACCGTCCACGACAAGCCATTATAATTCGCCAGCACCNACGCTATCGCCCCAACGATCAAGGCCATAAACACCAGCTTCAGAATAAAGATGTTGTTCGGCAGCACCTCGAAGTTGTAGGCCATCTNGGTCCGNCGGCTCTTGACCTCGCTATAGATTANGAANANGATNGCGANNNCNCCCANNAGCAGGGTCAGCANATGCTTGCCGGGCCACAGNTCNCCGGGNATNTCGGGNATNAANCCGTTGCCGATGGCGTTGAAGGTGTCGTTGTTGATGATAATCGTGCCCGAGCCTTCGGTGACAACCAGGATAGCTCCGCGATAGATGAGAAAACCGGCCAGAGTGGCCACGAAGGCCGGAATGCCGAGCCGGGCCACCAGAAAACCGGGTACCAGCCCCAACAACGCGCCAATAATGAGTATCGACGGGATGACTAGCCAAACTGACATACCCCATTGGGTCATGGCGATCGCCGCCACCGCGCCCAGGAAGCCGGCCAAAAATCCGATGGACAGGTCGATATGGCGGATGACGATCACCAGCGTGACGCCGATGCCCAACACGGCGATATAACCAAATTGGTTCAGCAGGTTACTTAAATTGCGCGAGGAGAGAAAAATTCCGTCTGTCAGGACGGCAAACACGCCCCAGATCACGAACAGGGCTATAAACATGCCATAGTCGCGAACATTTTTACGCAACACCTGAGAGAGCTGGCCG
>JAACJX010000114.1 GCA_014237545.1 Ardenticatenia bacterium
AAGGTCAAGAAGAACAAGGTCGCCCCGCCCTTCACCGAATGCGAGTTCGACATCATGTATAACGAGGGCATCTCCAAGACCGGCGACGTCCTCGACCTGGCGACGAATTACAACATCGTTGACAAGCGCGGCGCCTACTTCCGCTACAACGACATGCTGCTCGGGCAGGGCCGCGAGAATGCCAAGGTCTTCCTGGGAGAAAACCCCTCGATCATGGTGGAGCTGGAGCGGCGTATCCGCGGCGAATCCCAACTCACGGCGGTCCCCGTGGAAGAATCCCCGGCGGATGATGAGGCGGCCGAGCCGGATGAATTTTAATTCTGAACCTTCGACAGAACGGCCGTAAGGGAATGAGGGTAGGATTATTGAACGGTATCGCCGGTTGAGTCAGCGCGTAAAATGGTTGACACAAAAGGCTCGATTGTTATAATCCTACCCTATCGAGTTAACACTTGGCAATGTTCTACCCCCGTTGAACAACGCACAAAGCTAACGAAGCGCCCCGGTCTGACCAGCGCTATATTCCAAGCCTATGCAGGAGAGTTCTGTCATGAGTGCAGAAACTATTGAAATGACCCCCGAAACAACTACCGAGGCCGCGCCGACCAGCATCGCGGACCTTTCGCCCAAAATGCAGCTGAAGGGCACGGTAAAACGTCTGGAGCTATATGGTGCGTTCATCGACCTGGGCATTGACGCTACCGGCTTGATCCACATCTCCAAGCTGGGCGGCGACCAAGTNAATCGTGTCTCCGATGTTCTAAATGAAGGTGATGAGGTTACCGTCTGGGTTGAGAAGGTCGATCCGGAACGCCAGCAGGTGATGCTGACGATGGTTCCGCCGCTGGCCGTCGACTGGACGGAGCTGAAAACGGATCAAGTGTACGATGGCAAGGTCACCCGCTTGGAGACCTTTGGCGCGTTTGTCAGCATCGGCGCCGAGCGCGAAGGCCTGGTCCACATCAGCGAGTTGAGCCACAACTACGTGAAGCACCCCAGCGAAGTAGTCAACGTGGGCGATGAGGTCCAGGTGAAGGTCCTCGGCTTTAATCGTCGCAAGCGCCGTATCGACCTGAGCATGAAGGCCCTGACCGAAAAGCCGGAAATGGAGCCCATGCAGCCCTCGCAACCGCGTCAGGGTGGCGGTGGCGGCAAGCGTCGCCAGAGCCGTGAGCGCTACGAACCGGAAGATTACGAGATCATCGAGGACGAAACCGAAGAAGTGCCGACAGCTATGGAAATCGCCATGCGTCGCGCACTTGGCAATGACACCATCTCGGCTGTCAAGACCGAGCAACGGACCGGGCGCAAGAGCAAGAAGGCCATTCGCGAAGATCAGCGCCGCATGCAGGAAGATCTTCTCAAGCGAACCCTGACGATGCAGAGCGACAACTAAAGTCGCTGTCGCAATCGGCGGATCGGGACTATCGGGAGGCTAGAATACGCCTCCCGACCAGTCGATCATTAGCGCGGTTAGTGTCGACCCGGCCGCAACCGCCTTCACCCCCTCCGGGATCACCACCAACGCATTCGCCTTCACCAACGAAGTCATCATGTGCGAGCCNTGNCCGCCGGTCGTACGCGCCACGTAGCCGCGNTCNTCNCGCGTGACCACGGCCCGGACAAAGCTTTCACGCCCATCAGAGGTGATGTCCTCCAACAAGACAGCNTCAACNCTCGGCCGCTCCAAAGCCCTGTGCCCGGCCATCTTCAGGATNGCCGGGCGCGCGAAGGTCTCNAATGACACCATNGCCGAGACGGGATTGCCCGGCACTCCCAGAAAAGGAATGCCGCGGTATGCGCCGAAGGCCAATGGCTTGCCCGGCCGCATGCGCACCCGCCAGAAAGTGACGCCTCCGGCCTCATCAAGCACCGCCTTCACCACGTCATAAGCGCCGACCGACACGCCGGCCGAGCTGATCAGCAGGTCAACCCCGGCAGCCACGCCGGCGTCCAGCCGCTCGCGAACGGCCGCCTCTGTATCTCCCGCCACGCCCAGCATCACCGGCACGCCGCCCAGAGCGAGCACTTGGGCCGCCTGGGCATAGCCGTTACTGTTGCGAATTTTGCCCGGCGACAGCGGGCTAGCCACGTCAACCAGTTCGTCGCCTGTGGCTAGAATCCCCACGCGCGGCCGGCGAATGACCCGGACCGGGTCCTGCCCCAGAGAGGCTAATAAGCCAATCTCCTGCGGCCGCATAACATGACCTTCTTCGAGCACCACGTCCCCGGCGTGGATATCCTCCCCGGGAAAACGCACGTAGTCCCCGGCGCCCACGGCGCGATGAATGGCGACGAAGTCCGGCAGCGCCCGATCCGTGCCACGCCAGGGCTCATCGGTGTCCTCAACCGGCACAACCGCATCAGCCCCTGGCGGCAGAGGCGCGCCAGTCATGATGCGCGCCGCCGTTCCCGCCGTCACGTCGGGCAACACGCTCGAGCCGGCGGCGATGTCGCCGATCACTTTCAGACGAACGGGCTGTTCTGGGCGCGCGCCGGCCATATCTTCGACCCGCACGGCGTACCCGTCCATCGCCGAGTTGGCGAACGGCGGCAGGCTGTCGCGGGCAACAACCGGCTGCGCCAAAATCCGGCCGAGGGCATTGAGCAGATCGACTTCCTCAGGCGGCAAAACGCTAACTCGATCGAGCACCAAAGCGAGGGCTTCGCTGACGGACAAGTCTTCCTGTTTGGCCATGCGCAAGAGTCTTATTGAGGGTTATATTGAGCGAACACGTATCCGCTGGGCCCGCCGTCAACGTACACGTTGAATGGCGAGTTGAACAGGCGGACCCACATGTTACGCTGCAGTTGACCATAGGGGTCAGGGTACATGATTGGCCCCATCATCGGGTGCCACACCTGGAAACCGCCCATGGCCATCCAACCGATAAAGAAGCCGTAAAATGGGCCATACCAGGTATTGGGATAGGGCATCCAGAACATGCCCGGCACTTGCGGCGGTTGCGGACCGCCGGGCATCGTCGTGGGCATGTTGGCGCCCGGCGTGCCTGCACCCGGGTCGCCAAACACGTTCGTCTGTTCTTTAATCTGTTGCGGCGTCTCGGGTTCGGCCCACAGAACGTGCGAGCGCAACTGACGGCAGCAATCAACCAGCTCGCTCAACCGTCCATGCCGCCGGCAATACTCCGTCAGTTCGCGCGCCTTGGCCGAGTTCGTGCTCCCGGGCAGATTATCGTACTGAATGCCAAGCCGAAAACAGAGATCTTCCAGTTCCTCGGCGTTGAAATAGTCATTGATTTGGTCGCTCAGTTGAACGAAGGTCATGACCAGCTCCAGCGAAGATTATCCAGNTGCCAGACGCCCATCCAATTCGAGGTCGGCCGCGNCCGCTTGCATTGCCNCAAGNACGTTGCCGATATGGTCCCACAGTTCCAAATTGCCGCCGAAACAAACGCGGCCAAAGTCGGCCGTCGCGGCCGTAACGTCGTCGCGATCCACGCCGGCGGCAAAGCGGCGATCCTTCCACTTTTTTCGCAGCGAATCCGTGGTCACCTCGGCGATATTGCGTGACGATTTCACCAATGTCGTCGCGATGATCAGCCCGGTGAGCTCGTCGCAGGCCATCAACGCGAAATCGATTGGCTTTTCCCGTTCCACGCCGGTGCCTTCGGTGTAGTGCGACAGGATGACGCGGATAGTCTCCTCATCCCACCCCTCGGCGCGCAGGATATCAGAACCCTTCATGGGGTGCTCATTGAGATTGGGATGGATCTCCCAATCGAAATCATGCAGAATGCCCACCGTTTCCCAATAGTCAGCATCCTCGCCCAAGCGGCGGGCGTAATCCGCCATTGCCGCCCCCACAGCGAGCATGTGCCGGCGCAGGCCGCGCTCCTGCACGTGGTGGCAGACCATATCCCAAGCGTCGGCTTTACTCTTCACGCTACTCCCCTTCGTCTGTATCATCCTGGTTTTTGGGTTGTTTCGCGCCGCAATCACAGCCGCCATTTTCGTGCTTCGAGCAGCCGGCTTCGGCCTTTTTCTTCAGCGCCTCCAGCTCTTCGAGAGGCTCTATCTCGTGACGAAACACCTCATGGGCTTCCTCNTCCACGGAAACCATCACCGAGTCTCGCAGCGGCCGCACGTCGAAGACGCGCCCCTCGCCATAAGGCGTGCCGATGGTTTTGCCTACTTTAGGCAGTTGCTTCTTTGCCTCGACATACTGCTCGTATTCGTACACCAAGCAGCAGCGCAAGCGGCCGCACATGCCCGTGATCTCCTGTGGGCTGAGCGAGATACCCTGCTCCTTGGCCATGCGAATGGAGATAGGGCTAAAGTCGGTCAGGAATGTCGAGCAACACCGGGGTATGCCGCACGCGCCATAGCCGCCCATCATCTTAGCCACATCGCGAGGACCGACCAGTTGCATCTCCACCCGAGTGCGATAGATACGCCCCAGAGCGCTCTGCACCTGGCGGACGTCGAGCTTTTTGTTTTCGGTCGTGTAGGCAATGGTCAGCCAGGAGCCGTCGAAACTATATTCAGCCTTGACGAATTTGGCATCCTTGATGCCGGCCTTTGACGCCTCCTCGCGACAGGCGATGAGGGCATCCAACTCTTTAGATTCCCACACCTGCTTCATCACTAAATCGCGCGGCGTAGCTTTGCGCTGGACGGCGCGAAGCCCCTTGTGGCGGTGAACTTCCTCCGGTTCAATGAAGGCGACGACCTGTCCAAGCTGTTTGCCGCGTTTGGTCTCGACGATCACGTGGTCGCCGACGGCCAGATCCTTGTGGGAGCCGACCTTGAAATGGTACGACTTACCCAGTTTTTGAAAGCGAACACCAATGAAATCAGAGGTTTCGCCGGGAGCCATCACTGTGGCCATAGGCCTAATTCCTCGTAGTAAGTTTAGTTTGATATGTTCAAGTTATACCGGAAACGAGGCTGCATCGGCAACTTGACATATAAAAAGGCGAGCGGCCGCGCCACGACCACTCGCCCCCCAATGAAAAAATAGAGTAGATTATCCGATCATCGTGATAGGGATAATATTGTCTGCTTGCCCTTGCAAGGTGAGCACGCTGACCCGCGCCGCCACGTCGCGCGCGATCTGGCGAATCGCCNCGGCCGCNGCCGAGTCGGGNTGNGCGACGACGATCGGCTGGCCGCTGTCGCCGCCTTTGCGCACCTCAGCTTCCAGGGGGATCGAGCCCAGGTAGACGGTGTCGTACTCCCTGGTCAACTGCTCGCCCGCGCCGGTGCCGAAGAATTCGCCGCTCATGTTTTCGATNACGCCGATNATCGGCACATCCAGCTTTTCAAACGTCTTCAGACCGCGCACGGCATCGGANGCCGCCACCTGCATCGGCTGGGTNATCACCAGCGCTCCAGACAGGGGCAANACCTGGGCCAGGGTNAGTTGGGCATCGCCCGTTCCCGGCGGCAGGTCGACGATCAAATAGTCAAGCTCGCCCCAATCCACGTCCGTCAGAAGCTGGCGAATCGCGCTGTGGAGCATGGGGCCGCGCCAGATCAACGGCTGGTCCGGCTTCACCAGAAAGGCCATAGAGATGAACTTCACGCCGTAATTCTCGGCCGGCACCATCTTGCGATTGACCGGCGGCGGCATCTGCTCGCGGCCCATCATCATGGGCACGTTGGGGCCGAGGATGTCGGCGTCCAGCAGCCCGACACGCGCCCCTTCCAACGCCAGCGAGATGGCCAGGTTCACGGCAACCGTCGTCTTGCCGACCCCNCCCTTACCGCTGGAAACAGCGATGGTGTTGCGGAAGTTCTGGCCGATCTGGTCGCCGATACGCCGGTCAGAGGGCACGTTGGCATCCCAATTGATCGTCACCTGCCCGATGCCCGGCACGCGGGCCAGCGCGGCCCGCGAGTCTCCCTCCATCTTGCCGCGCAGTGGACAGGCCGGTGTAGTCAGCATGATCGTAAAGGCCACATCGTTCCCATCGATGCGCAGGTTGCGGATCATATTTAGGGAGACCAAGTCGCGGTGCAACTCCGGTTCGATCACCGTTGAGAGGGCCTTCATCACCGCGTCCTCAGTCACGCTCAAAGCGTCATTCTTTTGTCCAAACATGGTTCATAACTCCAACTCGCCGGAAAGCGAAATCGCTCCGGGGGGGAGCGATTTCGGCGGCGCTATAATTCGATGGCGNACCGCGTAGGTCGCNTAAAAGAAAATGAGTCGTCAGGNGACGGGCNGGTAAACACGACCTTTCGCCCGCGTCTCCTGNCGCTAATACTGCGCGCCTTGATAGTACAANTGGCGGGCAACCGCTTCGGCCAGCCGCGCCTCTCGCGCGTCGCTNTCCTTGTCNTTTTTCTTCGTCTTGGCCGCCTCGGCCATNTGNCGCGCGATTTCTTCCGCTTCCGCCTTCTTCGGGGCGATCTCGCGCCAGTAGCTAAGCGGCTTGCTCAACCGCTCCTTGTCGTGGATGTGGGCCGTACGGCGGTCATAGCTGGCCAGCTCGTAATCATGGTCCATCTTGATCGCGTCGAAGGGGCAAAACTCCGCGCAATAGCCGCAGTTCATGCAGATGTCGATGTCGATAAAGAACTTTTCCGGTTCCGGCTTCGGTCGGCCGTTGGGCTGCTTACCACGCTCGATCCAGATACATTGCGGTGGGCAGACCTTAGCGCAGATGCCGCACGAGGTACACCAGTCGTGACCCCAGCGCTGGCCGGGCGGCGGATCGTCGGTCACCAGGAAAGGCACAAAGCGGAAACGCTCCGGCGTTGGCAGCTTTTCCTCAGGATAAAAGACCGTCTTAATGCCCTCGCCCATCGGGCCTTGCCGGTACATCAGGGCTTCGTCGTTGTAGTAACGACCNCCCTTCCCGGCCCATTTCAAATCATCTACATAACTCTGAACAAAATGGCGGAGGACAACCCCCAACCCTTTGACAATACCTAATCCGTACATGAGTACTCCCGTTTCGCCANGCAGGCNTGC
Source organism: Ardenticatenia bacterium (assembly GCA_014237545.1). Classification (GTDB taxonomy): domain Bacteria; phylum Chloroflexota; class Anaerolineae; order Promineifilales; family Promineifilaceae; genus Promineifilum. Next base: position 6,944 of record JAACJX010000114.1, read on the forward strand.
GCCAANCTAGCGATCGACCTCACCGAGNACGATATCAATGCTACCGAGGATTCCCACGACGTCCGCNACCTTGTGGCCGCGCGACATCGGTCCCAACGCCGTCAGGTTGATGAAGGATGGGGCCCGAACGTGGTACCGCTCCGGGTTGCCGCCCCGACGCTTGGCGGTGACGTAGTAGCCCAACTCGCCNTTCGGGTTCTCGACNCGGCCGTAGGATTCCCCGGCNCGNGGGGCGCGGAGGGCGTANTGCGGCTTGTCACCGATNATCGGCGCGCCGACNGTCCGCTTCAAATGCGGCAANACCTGCTCCAGGATGCGCAGGCTCTGGCGCATCTCGTCCATGCGGATGAGGTAGCGGTCATANATATCGCCGTTNTAGCGCACAGCCACGTCAAAATCGAGATACTCGTAATAGGAATACGGCTCCGCGCGGCGGATGTCGTAGGGNACGCCGCTGGCGCGCAGCAACGGCCCGGCCGTGCTCATGGCAATNGCGTCTTCNGGGGTNAGAATNCCAACGCCAATAGCGCGGGCGCGAACGATCTCGTTNCCCGTGATCAGGTCATCACCCTGTTCCAGNACCTTGGGCAGGCGGTTGAAGATCANNTCTTCCAGGAACTTCATGGTCTCCATGCCGCGCACTTCATCGGGCAGNTCGTAGGCCACGCCGCCGAAGCGCATGTAATTNCACAACATGCGCGCCCCCGACGTCGCCTCGAAGAAGTCCAGAATGAGCTCGCGCTCCAGGTAGAAGTAGAGCATCGGCGTTTGCAGCGCGCCCANGTCATTCAGCANAAAGCCNAGCGCCCACAGGTGGTTGCAAATACGCGTCAATTCCACCATGAGAATGCGAATCCACTCCGCCCGCTCAGGNACGGTCATATCGAATAGTTTCTCGACGGTGATCGCGTAGCCGAGGTTGTTGGACATGGAAGATAGATAGTCCAATCGGTCGGTGTAGGGCATGTTCATGTTGAACGTATTGCGCTCGCCGATCTGCTCATGATTGCGATGCAGATAGCCCATCACCGGCTTGAGGTCAACGATGGTCTCGCCGTCGANCGTCACGACCATACGAAACACGCCGTGGGTCGAGGGGTGCTGCGGGCCCAGGTTGACTGTTACCTTGTCGGTCTTCAATCCCGGCGTGGCATCCCGCGAATAGGACAGGCCCAGGTAAACGTCCGTTTCTACGTCGTATTCGTCGCCGGTGGGAAGCCAGCCCGGCGGGTATTGCACGTTTTTGCCGTAGGGATTCCGCTCCTCGGCGCGAAAGACGTTGCCGTCTGGCCAGCGGCTGCCGAAGGGTTTGTAATCCTCCTCGTAGAACGGCTCTTTCCAGTCCTTGCGCAGCGGGTGACCGTGGAAACCGTCCCAGGTCAGAATACGACGCAAATCCGGATGGCCCTGGAACAGGAAGCCGTACATGTCGTACGCCTCGCGCTCCTGGAAGTCCGCTCCCGGGAAAACGGGGACCAGCGAGGGCAAAACAGGCTCNTCGCGATTGACCTGCGCCTTCAGCACGACCGGACCGCCACCNCGGGTGATGTTGTAGAGGTGATAGACCACCTCCATCTTGCCCTCTTCGAAGAGGTCTACGCCCGTGACGCTGGAAAGATAGTTGAAGCCCAACTCATCGCGCAGGGTCTTGGCGACCTCGGTGATGGAGTCGGCGTAAACGATCAGGCCTTCGTACCCCTCCCGNGTGTCATCGCTGACGATGTTGGGGTGCAGTTCCTTGAGTTTGGCGGTCGCTTCCTGGGCCGGTGTCAGGGCAACGCCGGTTTCCGGGGCTTCCGCGGTTGGTTCGAGAGTTGTGTCGCTCATCACTTCTCCGGTGAATGTCAAAAAGTCGCGCCCGCTCAGGCAGCGGCCGGTTCGCCTTCCGGTGAGGCCACGGCCTCAGCCGCCACTTCTTCCGCCTCGTGCTTGGCCGCTTCCTGGCGAATGATGTCCAGCTGCCGAACATCGACCAGATCGGGGCCTAAAACTGGCACCGGATACAGCCCGGCCGTCTGGTCTTTCTTGTTATACCAGGGAGCCGTCGCGATCGATTGCTGGTCGATCTTCTCCTGCAGGGCGATCAGGCCGTTGATCAAGGCCTGGGGGGTGGGCGGGCAGCCGGGCACGTAGACATCGACCGGCAGGAACTTATCAATGCCATCGACGACGTTGTAGCCCTCTTTGAACGGCCCGCCNCCGGAGGCGCAAGCGCCCATGCTCAACACGTAGCGCGGCTCGGGCATCTGATTATAGAGGCGCACGATCGTCGGAACCATCTTTTTGGTGACTGTCCCGGAAATAATCATCAAGTCAGCCTGCCGTGGTGTGGCCCTGAACACCTCCATGCCGAAGCGGGCCAGGTCGAAGCGGCTGGAAGCCGTGCAGATCATTTCGATGGCGCAACAGGCCAGNCCAAAGGTGACAGGCCAGATCGAGTTNCGCCGCGACCAGTTGTAGACCGGGTCCAATAGCTTGGCGATGTTGGTGATGAAGACATTGTTGGCCAGTTCATCAGGGACGGCAACGTCCCCACTGGCGGATCCCGTATTCGCTACGGTCATAGCTATGTCGCCTCCTCATACCAAACGGTTAAAATATCCAGTAATAACTGTTCAGTTACCAGGGCGGAGTCGTCCTGATAGCCGGGCAAAGACTCAACCATTTGCAGCAGTTCTTCCAGGCCCACATCGACAGGCGCGCGCNCTGGAAAGTGCTCCATCAGGGAAACAACGATGGCGTAGGTCGAGTCCCAATATAGTTCAGGTTCGTTCTCAGACAATGCCTTTGTCCTGAATGACCAACTTGTATAAGTATAGTCAATAGTAGATAGATGGTCGAATTGTTGCGAAGATAAATCCTTTCCAAGCGCCAGCTCTACCGGCGCTGATGAGGACTCATGCGGATACTTCTTCTATCACCCTACCACGGCGGGAGCCATCGCGCCTGGTCTGAAGGCTACCGGTCGGCGAGCCGGCACGAGATTAGGTTGTTGACGCTACCGGCCCACTTCTGGAAGTGGCGCATGCATGGTGGCGCGGTCACGCTGGCCCGCCATTGGCTGTCGGCCAACGAGCCACAACCAGACCTGATCCTGTCAACTGACCTCCACGACCTGACGACCTTCCTGGCCTTGACGCGCCGGCAGATGGCGGCCGTCCCGGTGGCCCTTTACATGCACGAAAACCAGTTGACCTACCCCCTGCCGGCCGACCCGACAACAGGCCCGATGCGTCGTCAATTGGGCGAGCGCGACCGCCACTACGCCTTTGTCAATTACGCGTCTATGATGGCTGCCGACCGGGTTTTCTTCAATTCTCGCTATCATCTGGACACGTTTTTTGCCGCGTTGCCGCCGTTCTTGCGCCATTACCCCGAGTACAACGAACTGGAAACAGTCGGCCCCTTGCGCCAAAAGAGCGATGTGCTGCCAGTCGGGGTGGATTTTCGAAGACTGGACCCGCGGCCAAATAGCGAGAGCGCTTCTCTCCCACCGCTCGTCCTTTGGAATCAGCGGCTTGAATATGACAAAAATCCGGAGGGGTTTATCGGCGTACTGGTCACCCTGGCGGCCGAGGGAATTCCATTCCGCGTCGCTCTGTGTGGCGAACGGTTCGGCAAGCCCAGCGAGCGTTGGGAGGCCGGCGTGGCCGCGCNTGGCGAGCGGGTGGTCCACGACGGTTTCGCCGATGACACGCTATACAGCCGGTTGCTGTGGGATGCCGCCGTCACCATCTCGACCGCGGGGCACGAATACTTCGGCATTTCCATCCTGGAAGCGATTTACTGCCACACGTTCCCGCTCCTGCCGGCGCGGCTAAGCTATCCCGAGCTCATTCCTGAGGCGTTCCACGCCGATTGCCTCTACCACGGGCGGCAGGACCTCATGCGGCGCTTGCGGTGGGCGCTTACCGATACGGCCGCGGCCGCTGACGTGGCCGGGAGGTTAGCACCACATGTGGTCAAGTTCGGATGGAACGAGATCGCGCCGCTCTACGACGAAACCTTTTCTGCAATGATCGGTTAGGCGACGGTATCAGCCCAAAATAAACGACACAATAACCACCGGACAATCGCTTCTAATGAATCTTTGCCATGTGTGGATGCCCTTGCATGAGCCGACCCTTTAATGCCGCCGATACCAGAACCAGCCAGAATTCCACGGCGGGCGATCCTCTACCTGGGTGACGCCATATTCCACGCGCTCCAGGTGAAAGACATCGGCCATCAACTCCCGGATCGCGCGCTCCGGAATACCCCGCGGGCCGTCATCATCTGTCGACTCGATTTCGTCGCGCAAATGGGCAAAGAGAACGTACAGCCCACCCGGCCGCAGCAAGCGCACCAGTTCTGAGCGATAAGAACGCAACATCTCTTCGGTGAACGAATGCATGCACCCTATATCGATGGCCAAGTCGTAGGCCGGCGCGAGAAACCCTAGCTCGGCGGCCGAAGCGACATGAAAGCGGGCCAGATGACTGACGCCGGCCGCCGCCGCGCGATCCCTGGCCACCTCAATGGCCTTGGGGATGAAATCCACTCCATCGACCGACCAACCCATCTTGGCCAGATAGATCGGCACGCGGCCGAAGCCACAACCGAGATCGAGTGCTCGCCCCGGTTCCAGCGCGGTCGCGAGTTCGACAATCTCCGGCGGAGGCAACGGATCGTCCCACGGGACGCGATCGGCCTCGTACCGTTCCAGAAAGCGATCGTATGAACTGGGTTTCTCGAGCATTGTCATAGCGTGACAGGTGACTCCCGACGGCTGTAACCGTACAATAGTGGCAAGTGGATGGCACGATTATGAACGGTTGGCGAATTCATGTCCAATAAGCCCAATTACCGGCGAACGATGCGTTACATCCGCACGCATTGGCCGGTTTACGCCGGGCTATACGCGGCCCTGGTCGGCGGCGTATTGCTGATCGGNCTGAGCCTGGCGCTGGNCTGGTACTCGTTCATTCCCTTCTCTCTGGCGATCATGCTTGTCGCCGCCTACTTTCTGGTTGCCTATGTCTACCTGGCGCGCCAGCTAAATGATCCACATGGCGGGAGAGCGGCCGACATCCTTATCGATCTGGCGCAACTTAAGCCGCACCATCGCGTCGTCTGCATCGACCTCGGGCTGAAGTCAACCGCCGTCACCATTGCCCAGCGTCTAACCACGGGCGATGTCACGGTTATCGATATCTACAACCCCCAATCGAACCCAGGCCGCGCGTTGCACCGGTCGCGCAGCCGCGCCCAGAGGCCGCCGTCCGACCCGCGGCTCAACTGGATCGACGGTAGCATCCAACTCCTTCCCTTGCCCGACCGGAGCACCAGCGCGGTCTTCATGAACCAGATCCTCTCGGAATTCTGGCTGCCCGAGGAGAAAGAGCAATTGCTGGCGGAGGTGCGGCGCATTTTAATGCCTGAAGGGCGCTTGCTCGTGGCCGAGCGTATTCGCTCGCAGACCAACCTGGCCCTCACCGGGCTAATCACTTATCCGCTGCCAACCGACAAGGAGTGGCAGGACGCGCTTGGCAGGGCTGGATTCATCTTACGGCGACAGGAGAATGCCGGGGGAGTGATCTACTGCGTGCGGGTGGACAAGCCATCGCCCTCGAGCGGCAAGCAGATGCAACTCAAACTGGAATACATCTAGCTCAAGCGGTCGGCAGGTTCATGGCGAGTTGAGCGTGCCAGAGGTTCTCGATAGTCATGGCATCGAGATTGGGCTGGTCGAGCACCCACCCTAGAAACGACGCGCAGGATTTTGTGAAGCGCAGACTATCGCGGCGATCCGGCGCGGGCGGCTTTTCGCGCCGCTCGGGCGTCTTGCCTCGCCCCACGGCCAGAACCAAAATGGCGTCGTGGGTCAGCGCGCGCATGTTACTGATGTGGACCGACATGGGATGCTCGGCATGGACAACATACTGGTTGACCATTGAAAACCCGGCATCGTACAGGGCGATATTCAGCGCCGCCCAGGCCCGTGGCTGCCAGTGGTGGAAGGTAAAGATAAGACGGCCCGAATCGGGGCGCAACACGCGGCGGCATTCCTGGAAAATGCCGGTCATCAGCTCGACGTACTGGCCATTTCCGGTGGCTCGTTCGGGGTTAACGGCCGCGGCGGCCATGTCGTACCCCCAATCGGCCGCCTCCGGCATAAGTTGCCGCAGCCACACGCGAAAGAAGGCCGACAGATCGCCGTACTGGATACTGTCGAAATATGGCGGATCTGTGACGACGGCGTCAATGCTGCCTGATTCCGCGGGCAGGGCGACGGACGAACCCTGAATCAGCATGAACCGTGGCGAGCCGTTTACCAGTTCCGGCACGGACGCCACTTCCTGGCCGCCGTCCTTCTCGCCTTTTATGGCCATAAATTGCGCCGGCCCTTCCGTAAGCGACCGTTCCAGGGGATTGGCCGCCCAGCGACGGCCGCGGACGACCCGGCTTTGGAACAGCTTCTGGAGTGTGCCCGATGCGCGCCTCGGGTAAAGCGGGTTATTCTCCAGCGCCGTATAGGGGAACGAATAGCCGTGGTGCGAGAACGTGTGGCGCACCGCCCCGGCCCGACGCTTGTTCACGCCCTTGTAGCCGCATAGCATGGAGTTGAACTCCAGCGACGTGGATACGAGCAAGGCCAGATTCAACCGGACGACCGGATCGTCATCGGGCAATTGACGGATCGCCGCTGACAGGACGATCAATTGCCGGCTGGAAAAAAGGTCAAGGTAACTATCGATCCGGCGGTTACGGAGCTGAATGGACTTGTCCCCCGCCGCCACGCAAAACTGCTCCGGCGGCAGTGGCAAGGCCACGCGGCGCGCGTTTGCCCGTTCGAGCGCCGCCAGATCCCGCCAGTCGGGTGATTTGTGAAACAAGCCGTGCGCCGTGCAGTGCCCGGCCACAGCCAGCATCGAGTAGCGGGCGTAAAACGGCACGTCAAACAGGTCGCGATACGCCTCACCGCAACAGCCGCACTGATTGACTCCTTTCTCGACCAGTCGAACTCCGTCCGGCGAGCAAACGTGATCGCCGCCGTTACGCAACTGGCCGCAATCCGGACACCAACTCAGCATCGTGCCGTCCGGCTCGTGGCGCAGAGTCAGTGAATCGACCACCAATACTTCGCCACAGCCACAGNCACGACGCGAGCCGTAGAGNGNGTACCAGAGGGGANCCGGCTCATCGCACACNGGGCAATGGGTGCGGAAGAGGTCCCCGGCCGATTCGACCAAGCCGTCATAGAGCGTGTCAAAGCCGGCGACCAACGCCGCTATGGGCCGGTGGGTCAGAGTCGCCCGGGCTTGCATTACCGGGATCGGGTCTACGTCTACCCCNATCACCGACGCCCCCAGACGGACCGCCTCGTGAAGCGTCGTCCCGCCGCCCATCATCGGGTCCAGAATGACTTTGCCCGTTAATCCACCCGGTGAATAGTATGGGCGGGCAGTTTCTTCCTCGACCAGGCCTTTGAGGATCAGCCGGAACGTGCTGCCGCACCGCCGGCCCCACCATTTGTGCAAATAGGTATTCGGCCGGTAGTGGTGCTTGTTGTACGTCTCGTAGCGGGCAAGCGCGTCGGCAAAATCGACATCAAAATCGCTGTCGATCGGCAGGCTATATTCAGGAAGACACATCGAGCCAATTGTAGGGTTAAATACACGGCAGGCAACGAAGTCGCCATGTGTCGGCCACCTGATCTCTGTACCCTAGCCGCAGAGACTATGCTAAGATGAAGCCAGGAGCGTCATGAACGAAATACAGGCTTTTTCACAACGGGTGCTGGACAATGTGGAGCGGGTGATTATCGGCAAGCGGGAGGTCCTCGAGCTGCTGATGGTCTCCATACTGTGCGAGGGGCATGTGCTACTGGAAGATGTGCCCGGAACCGGGAAAACCATGTTAGCCCGCGCCCTGGCCGCCAGCCTGGACATCGACTTCAAACGCTTGCAATGCACGCCCGATCTATTGCCCAACGACGTGACCGGCGTGTCGGTCTACGATCCCAAGAAACAGGAATTCGTCTTCATTCCCGGNCCCGTTTTCACCAACATCCTGCTGGCCGATGANATCAACCGCGCCACGCCGCGTACCCAATCGGCCCTGCTCGAAGCGATGGGCGAGCGNCAAGTGAGTGTCGACGGGGTGACGAGAAGCCTGGAACGCCCTTTCCTGGTGATCGCCTCACAAAACCCGGTCGAATACGAGGGCACGTTTCCGCTGCCCGAGGCCCAACTGGATCGCTTCTTCATGAAATTGACCCTCGGCTATCTGGACGAGACGCAGGAAAGTCAAATGCTGCTAAATCTCGGCGGCGCGCATCCCATCGATGCNTTGNNGTCNGTAGCCNACGGCCACGAACTGCCGGAACTCGCCCGCCAAGTNTGGCAGNTNCACGTCGACGACACGGTTCGCAATTACATCGTCGCTCTGGCATTTGCGACNCGTCGCCATCCCGACCTCATNTTNGGTGCCAGCCCGCGCGGCAGTCACAATTTGTNTCGCGCCGCGCAGGCCTACGCCGCCCTGCAAGGCAGGGANTACGTTCTGCCCGATGATGTCAAGAAGCTGGTCGCGCCNGTGATCGCCCATCGCTGCCTTCTCCATCCCGAAAGCGCGCTGCGCGGGGTTNCCCTCGGTGACATTATCGCCGGGATCATNAAGGAGGCCCCGCTCGCGCTGGGAGANGAATGATGTTGCCCTACTTCCGGTGGCTTATCCTGCTGCTATTGGGNGTNGCCTTTCTGCTGCGNGTTGATTTCATNTTTTACATTCTCTATGTGGCNGTNGGGGTTTTCGCCTGGAGCCGGTGGCGCGCCAACCAATCATTNCAACANATCAAGGCNTCNCGCGATTATCGCAAACGCGCCTTTCTTGGAGAGGAGGTGGAAGTCAGGCTGACGCTGACNAACACGAGCCGCCTCGCCATCCCCTGGNTTGAATTTCANGAAAGCCTGCCGCCNGAGNTACGACTTGAANCATCCGTNCATCAAGTCACCAACTTGAACGGCCGCCAATCGGTTTCATTCACCTACCACGTCAAGGGNCTCCAGCGNGGCTATTACCACCTCGGCCCGCTCCGCCTGACCAGCGGCGATCTNTTNGGCCTGAGCAAGCCNCGCGCNGGCACCTTGCGGTCTGATTTTCTGACCGTGTACCCACGCATCATACCGCTCTCCCAGCTAGGCCTGCCCTCGCGCCTGCCGTTTGGCACCATTGCCAGCCGGCAACGGCTGTTTGAAGACCCGGCCCGGCCCATGGGCGCGAGAGAGTNTCGCTCNGGCGATTCGCTGCGGCAAATGAACTGGAAGGCCAGCGCCCACACCCAATCCCTTCTCGTGCGCACCTTCGAGCCGGCCATCTCGCTGGAAACGGCGATCCTCCTGGACCTGAACGCCGCGGCCTACGAGCGGCGAAATCGTTACGATTCAGTTGAGTGGGCCATTGTGACCGCCGCTTCGCTGGCAACCCATTTGATCAACATGCGCCAGGCGGTCGGGCTGTATACGAATGGGAGCGATCCGCTGCGCTTGCAGGAGGAGTCGAGAGTTTTCGATGAGGTGACCGGCCGGTTGCTATTCGAGTCGGGCCCGGCATCGGAGACCGCGACCCGGTTGATGCCCCCGGCCATCGAACCACGCGCCGGGCGGCCGCACCTGATGAAGGTCCTGGAACTGCTGGCGCGGGTCTACTCGCGGGATTCGACCCCCTTCATGGAGTGGGCGCCGGCGGCTTGCGTCAACCTCGGTTGGGGCGTTACCATTGTCGCCATCACCGCACAAGGCGACCTGCAAACCTGCAACACCCTGCATCAATTGGCGCGCAGCGGCTTCAATCCCATCCTGATCGCCATCGAACCGAACGCCAACTTTGGCCTGGTGCGCGAGCGGGCGCGCCGGCTGGGCTTCCGCGCCTACAACATCAACGACCGTCGTGACCTGGCGCAGTGGCAACGACCTGCGCCGGTTGTCAACTCAGGGGCGCGACCATGAACCGGCGATTCGTTCGCAACAAAGGCGTCATCGCCGCCGCGCGCCGTCAACGCGCACCCGAGCCCGGCGCACGCCTCGCTTTCCGCGTCGATCCGTGGACGCGAAAGCTGATCCGCCCCCTGCTCATTGCACTGCTGGCCACCTCGCTGTCGATTGCATTGCTGGTGATCGCTCGTATTGTCTCACCGGATTTACCCTGGATGGTGCTCGTTCCATTTTGCTTCCTAGCCGCTCTGGAAGGTGCCTACACGTCAGCCTGGCTCAATAACCCCGATAGTCACGGCGTGGATCGGTGGACCTATCGCGCGGCCGAGATCTTTCTCATCCTCGTCATCGCCCGGACCTACAGCTGGTTCGCCTTTGGCAGCGGCATCCCCTCACCGGAGGAGATGCGCCAATTTCTGATCTCACCCAGCGCGGTCCTTTTAGCCGGCGCGTTCGTGTCGACGGCAGCGGTCGCCCTCGTAGCCTGGGGGGTAGCCGTTTCATTGAGCCGTACTTTCACCCGGCTCGATGTGAGCGTCTACGAGCTAAACTTCTACACCCTGTCTCCGGCTGAGCAGAAGGCCAAGGCAGACGACCACCCGATCCAGATCGAGCGAGAATTATTGCAGAACCAATTCCTCAATACCTGGCTCGTGCTCGGCATGGTCATGATAATTATCGCGGCGCTGAGCACTTTTGAAGTCAGGGAGTTGACATCCGTCACCGACCCGTTCGCGATCGCGCGTCTGGGACTGACGCCGGCTATGCTTTTCGCCCTGATGCTCTACTTCCTGGTGGGTTTCTGGCTGCTCAGTCATGCCCGACTATTGCGCATGAATGCCCGTTGGCTGATAGGCGGCGTGGCGAAGGATGCTACCCTGGAGCGGGCCTGGCAACGAAGCACGACGCTCCTCCTGATCGCTATCGCCCTCGTCGCCGCCTTCTTGCCTATCGGATCTACCCTGGCCATCAGCCGGATTCTGACCATCGGCCTGGCCGGAATCGCTTACCTGGCGAATTTGTTCATATCGTTCTCTGGGTACCTCGTTGCCTCGATGCTCATGCTCCTGACACGAAATGTCGAGGACGGCGAGCGCCCCCCCCTCCAGCCGCCCCCCGCGCCAACACCCGAAATGCCCCCCGCATCACCGGCCCAGAATAATGAGTTTCTGAGCATGGTTGTCAGTTCAGCTTTCTGGGCTCTGGTGATCG